>DASSWH010000145.1:0-3343 GCA_035705175.1 Pseudidiomarina sp. | reverse complement strand
ATGACGCGGTGGCAAGGACATTGGATAGCACTATTGCTACCACTAGCGCATGCATTCCAGTGCGAACATCCCGCATCCGTTCTACTCCGTTTTATTCGATATTCAGATGATCTTATCCAGCCATCGCATTTGCTTCAATTTCTGCAAATGGAACGGTCACTAGCGCCTCAAATGCAGGCTTAGCTAAATAGTACCCTTGGAAGAGTCGAATGCCCAGTCCCACTAGAAAGTTAAACTCTTCTTTTGTCTCAATCCCCTCAGCAAGCACTTGAGTGCCCTGCAATCGGCATTGTTTGAGAGCTTTCTCAACCACTTGTTGATTCTCAGGATGATGCTGTATATCTCGGATCAAATCCATATCGAGCTTGAGAATATCAGGCCGCAAATCCGTCAACCAATCAATTCGAGCATAGCCAGCGCCATAATCATCAATGGCGGTTTTAAATCCACGCTTCGAATAGCTACTGAAAATACGTTGGAGATGGTTCTTATCAATAATTTGTTCGCCTTCGGTAACCTCGAACACCAATTTAGTCAGGTCAAATCCGTACAAATCAGCGGCTTCAATGGTTGCTCGAATGCACGTTTCTGGTGTGTAAACAGCGTTTGGCAGGAAATTAATATTTAAAAAGGTGCTACAGCCGAGTCGCGCTGCGGTCTCGATGGCTTTGACCCGACAGGCCTGATCGAAATAATAGCGGTTATCGTCGTTAATTCGCTCGAAAACCCAACCAGCACCTTGCCCCTCTGGACCTCGAACTAAAGCTTCGTAGGCGACTATAGCCTTACGTTCCCAGTCGATAATCGGCTGGAAAGCCATCTTAATCTCGAAGCCGAGTGATTGCCCACTCAAACAATCGCGGCATGTTTGCTGTTTAATTGACTCTGGAAAGTCCATTCCGTGCTCATTATTGTAGAAACCAGAATAAGGTTATCGTCATAAACACGTAATACTTTAGCAAAAAGATCATTCGAAACGAAGCGTAATACCAAGTCGCAACTGGTGATAGCTTTCACTGACCAGATCCGCTAACAAGGTCGGATTAGCTCGCCCCTGCGGCGTCAGGGTGAGCAACAACACGTCGCGACTGGCTTGCGTTTTTAAGAGCAGCTGAGAGGTTTGTCGGTCAGTGTTAAATAATACAGCCAACCGCAATAACGCCAGTACGCGCACCACATCAAACTGATGATAAAGCTGCAACAGAGGAATATCCTCAATAAATACTTTCTTGCGAAAATGGCGAACCAGCGCTGCCAGCAGCTTTTGCTGCTCTTTGTTAAAGCCAGGCATATCGGTGTGCTGCAAAATATAGCCGGCATGGCGTTGACGGGAACTGAAGTTAATATGCAGTCCTACTTCGTGCAGCAGTGCTGCCCAACTTAACAGCAACCGCCATTGTGGATCTAACAAACCCCACTCTTCAGCAACTTGTTCATACAGGTCGAGCACGGTCTGTTGCACTCGTGTCGCTTGTTCACGATCAATACGGTAACGAATCGCCAGACTTTCGATAGTGCGTTGGCGCACATCCTCGTGATACAAAACTTGTTCGGCAAGCTCATACAACACGCCCTCACGTAATGCAGCGTCATGTGCTTCAAGCTGGTCAATACCGAGCTCTTCCATCAAACCAATCAAAATAGCGAGACCACCAGCAACAATGGGCGATCGCTCCTCATCAAGTCCAGGTATCTGCAACTGGTCGATGGTTTTGAATTGCAATAATTCGGCGCGACAATCATAGAGTATTTGCAAAGGAATGATTGGCAGCGTTGATTGCGTTTTGTGTTGCACCCAGTTAGCAATCGCTTTTATCGTGCCGGACGTGCCATATATCTGTGTTTGCGTATACTTGCGCAACCCTTTCGCGACTGACTCCAGTTCACGTTTAGTTGCAACCACCGCGCGCTCAAAACGCTTTGCGGAGATCGCTCCCTTTTTGAAAAATCCCTCGGTATAGCTGATACAGCCCATACTCAGCGATACCAGTTGCTGAGTTTGTAAATCACTACCACCCGCAAACTCGGTACTGCCACCACCAATATCGATGACTAGACGTTTACCCGCGCCAGCAGTTGTTTGCGCCACGCCAGCATAAATCAAGCGCGCTTCTTCATGCCCAGATATGATTTCGATAGGAAATGGCAAAATACTCGCTGCCTTAGCCAGAAAAATGTCACTATTCTCTGCTTCGCGTAAGGTATGGGTCGCAACCACACGCACTTGATCAGGTCGGAATCCTTGCAGCTTCTGCGCACAAATCGCCAACGCTTCTAAGCCACGCTGCATCGCCTTATTGTTGAGTTTACCTTGCTTCAGACCGGCCGCTAATCGAACCTTTTGTTTAAACCGAACCAGCGGTTGTAGGCTGTGATTGTCGACTCGAGCAATGAGCAGATGAAAACTATTTGAGCCCAAGTCTAGCGCAGCAAATTGGGGTAAATCAGATTCCGATACTGGCGCTAGGTGCGGGTCATTCATTTGGCTTTGTGCTCCGCTTGCAGATAGTTGTAAATTTCAACCTGAGAACGCAATTTCTTACGATTACCGCGCTTCACATACCGATTGATTTGCTCCGCATCAATAATGCGAGCTTTTTGATTATCCTTCCATTGCAGCTCGAGAATATCAAGGATGGTCTGCTTCGCCTCTTCATCATGTATCGGACAAGTTGCCTCAACGCGATGGTCAATATTGCGCGTCATAATATCAGCGGATGAGATAAACACCTTTGGCTTACCGTGGTTGTGAAAGACGTATACCCGAGGATGTTCCAGAAACCGATCGACAATACTGCGCACTTGAATACCTTCACTGAGTCCACTCACGCCGGGGCGCAATGCGCACATACCGCGCACAATTGCTCGAATTTTTACTCCTGCCCGACTCGCCCGATAAAGTTGAACAATAATAGCTTCATCGACAAGGTTGTTGAGCTTCAGCAGGATTTCCCCTTTGCCGCCGTCCTGAACCGCTTTGATTTCGTCTTCAATTAAGCTCACCAGTCGATCGCGAGTATTCAACGGCGATACCATCAACTCGCGAAACTCATAGCGGCGATAGGGTTGATCCAAATACTGGAATACTTGCTCAACTTCTTGGCAAATCGTTGGGGCGCTGGTCATCAAACCAAAGTCAGTATAAACCTGCGCGGTTTGCTCGTGGAAATTTCCGGTTCCGATGTACGCATAGCGCCTGAGTAACTGTCCCTCTGTGCGGTGCACAAGCAATAATTTAGCATGTACTTTAATCCCTTGAATGCCGAAGATGACGCGGATTCCAGCGTCTGTCATATCTTTCGCCCATTCAATATTGGCTTCTTCGTCGAACCGCGCTTGCAAC
>DASSWH010000144.1:0-13479 GCA_035705175.1 Pseudidiomarina sp. | reverse complement strand
TCTGGTTCAGGTTCTGGCTCAGGCTCTGCTACTTCCTCCCCCCGATCTTCCGCATCATCTTGACCAGCTTGTTCAGGCGGAACAACAGGATCATTATTCCCGTCAGGATCGCCACCAGTGCTGCTATCAGAACCACCGTCTGGGTCTACAGGTTCTAGATCATTATCGTTTTCAATTCCTTCCTGATCGTCTGCGCCATCGTCGGTGTCGTCATTTTCTTCGGAATCATTGGTGTTCTCATCTGCACTTTCTTCTGACTCCTCTTCGTCGTCATCAACGAACTCGTCTGGTTCGCCAAAAACTTCATTCGAATCGACCGGTGGATCAGAAGGCGGTGAATTTTCATCCTCGGCGTACTTATAGCCACCTGCAGGCACGTCTTCATCAGCAACTAAAGTTTTGATATTCACCAAACCGTCATTGACGAGCAGATACACACCCGCAGGAAGTCCACCATACTGGTCTTCTTGGCCAACCGGAATGACGACGATTCGTAAGTCTGTACCACGTATACCCATAGTAGCGACGGGGGTAGTGAATTCGACATTTTCAGGAGTCGACTTTCCAATTAAGCCGGTAACTGCTCGCAAACCGCCGCGTAATAGATGGCTGGAATGTGTGTTCTCGGAGACGTTATCAGGGTCGAATGTATGAGCCACAATTTCGTAGGCTGACTTGGGACGAATTGCAACCAATTGTTGGTCATTAAAACGGAGTTGTGCAGTACTATTTTCTTGGGTGACAACACGATCGCCAACATACAAGACATTGCCACGTTGCGCCGTGATGACTTCTGCCTCACGGTGAATCTCAACCTGTCCATGTACAAAGAGCAGACGGGCAATTTCAACCGTTTCCGCGGCACTCAGCAATGGGCTAAACCCAGCCGCAGCAAGGATTACGAGTACTACACTGAGGGTGCGCAGTCCGATCCATGCAAACGCACTTTTCAACGCATTAGTAAGCATAAGTCACCGTCCATTGAACCAAACTTTGGTCCAAATCGAAGAAATCTACACTAGATCGCTGGTCTCGATATTGAGCACTCATCGCCAGCCGCCAATTGCTGGTTAGCGTATGTTGCCATTCGCTGCGCAGACTCAAAAGATCATCGCTTCGAATGTCCTCTTGACCACGATTGAAAATTGCAAAACCTGGGTCGTGATAGCGCAATCGACCGTAGATCAGACCGACGGTCAGTTTGTTGCGGTCATCCCACTGATAATCAAAATCGGATGACAGGTACAATCGTGTCGCATCACCACCAGGACGAGCTGGTGTGTTGCTGACTCGTTCAAGTTCACTGGCGCCGCGAAAACGGCCTGTCAACGTCTCAGAAAATTCATGGGTCCACTCTGCCTCACCCAGCAGAGAGCGATAATCATTGCGATTGTTTTTAAAGTGAAAATCACGCAAACGGGTGGTAGCTCGCACTGTATCTTGATCGGTCATTCTATGCTCGTAAGTAAACTGCAGACCGATATGTGAGCGAAAGCTCAACTCGTCGAGCCAAATCTTGCTTGCTTCGACCCCATACTTAAACTGCTGTCTCTCATTGATACGCTCGCCATACAGCGCCGAGAGTTGTACGATATTTGTATTAAATGCACTGGCTTCGTCGGCTTGATTGACTCGCGCTTGACCACTTGCAGTCAACTCAACATAGTCTTGTTCATTGATTGGCTTTTGGCGGAAGTAACTACCGCGGATGGTAGCAAAGGCAGTTTCATCAGCCTCAAGAATTGCGATTCCTTCAAGAAAGGTACCTTGAAACAGGTCGAAGCTATCTGGGTAATTCACGTAGTTACTGTCGTAACCAACATCGGTGCCCAGAACGACTACCGCAACGCCATCTCGTGCGCGTTGTTGGCGTTCGGCGATAACTTCTTCATAGCGCTGGATCATTTCCGCTGCCCGCTCCGGAGGGTTGAGCGATTTTGCAATGGTTAAGTGATGTTGAGCCCGCTCTAGGTTATCCTGTCGTAAATTAGCCCCTACCAGTTCCATGTGCGCGCCTGCGTGATTCGGATTCACCGCAATCACCCGTTGTAACGCAATAATGGCCTCGCTTTCTTCACCTGCGCGTAGAGCGATAACACCATACCAATAGTCAAAACGAGGGTCACCCGCGTAGTCATATTCGAGAGCTTGTAGATTTGCAAAGGCCGAATCAATGTCGCCAGCTGCAGTTGCCTGTTGCGCACGCGCAATAGCGTCCTGCAGTGTTTGAGCACTCAGAGCGGGTGAAATAAGGCACGCGACTAGTACAGCAAAAGCCAGTCGTGCATTCCTGCACATCAGCATCTAACGATCCTTCAGCGTTACTGTAAATATTCTGTGAAGATTAGAACATGCCGAAAAATTGCGCAATGGCATTTCGTTTGTACAAACGAGGTTTGTGCTGCACCCAGATGCGTTTATTGCGCTTCGAAATAGCGCCAGGGATAGCCCGCAAGAACTTCGGATAACTCCGCTCGAATGAGCGCTTCATAATTCGGTTTTAAATGAGCCACTAAGATTTCGTGTGGACGATGATTCAGTTGATCGATGAATCGCTTCAGTAGATCGGTGGTCAGATGTTTCGATATCATCGCCATTTCATGTTGTGAGCGCGGAAAGGAACATTCGATAACCAGTTGGTCGATTTGCGGCAGTTGATTCAATGCGTCAATCAGATTCGCGTTGTATGTGGTATCCGCGCAATACATGAAATGTCGGTGGTCAGAACGAATGCTGAAACCTATGGTGGGCACTGTATGCTCCATAGCGATGGGAGTCATGTGCAGACCATCAATAGCCACTGACTTACCTGGTTGTAGAGGCACAAATTCGATTATGGGCTGATCGACAGTGGGTAACACGGTGAAGTCCGGCCATACTTGCCAGTTAAAGATGTGTTTGCGCAGGACTTCGATGGTGCTGGTTTGTGCATATAAGCGAACCGATTGCTCACGATAACCAATAACATTTGACAGAAAAGTCGCCAGTGCACTGATGTGATCCATGTGCGCATGCGTCAACAAAATATGGTCAATACGACGCATGTTGTCGAGTGCCATGCGCTCAAGACCAGAACCTGCATCAATTAAAAGTTTTGGGGTTACCTGTACACAGGTACTGGGGGTCGTACCGCCGATCCCGCCACTACAGCCTAAAACGGTTACATTCATATCGATGAATATCCTGGTAGCTGATCCAAATCAATCGAATCAATCTGTTCGGGTTGCAAGAATTCGTGTGCATACGTCAAATAAACCTGCTTATCGATAAAGAGTCGAAATAGGTCCGCATCCAAGTGATTATTCTCGACCATACGTCCCATAATAGTGAGACTTTGTGATAACGACATGGGCTTCTTGTAGCTTCGTTCGGGCGCGGTCAACGCTTCAAATACGTCGGCGATACCCATAATCCGAGCCGGTATCGACATTTGTTCACGGGTAAGACCACGTGGATACCCCTTTCCATCCATGCGTTCATGATGCCCACCAGCAAACTCAGGAACACGCCGCAAATGCTTCGGGAATGGCAGTTTCTCCAGCATATTGATGGTGTGTACCATATGATCTTCCATAATCTTGCGTTCATCAGCCGTGAGGGTACCGCGCCGGATCGAGAGGAACTCCACCTCCTGAGCCGTTAACAGGGATTGCATCGTGCCATCCAGCGTCGGATATTGGCGTTGTGCGATTGCTTGAACCCGCTCAACATCCTCGTCACTCATAAATTCACTGCCAGCATTGGCCATGCGGAGGAATTCGAGGTCATCGGCTAATGCTGCAGTTCGTTCCTGCCATTCTGGCTGTGCGGCAAGTGCGGCAAAGCGCGCCTCTATGGTTGCTATACGATCGTAAATGGTTTCTAACTTACGACTTTTTTCGACCACATGTGGCGGCGTAACAATTTTGCCGCAATCATGCATCCAAGCTGCTGTTTTTAATTCGTAACGCTCACGTTCATCCATATTAAACTGCTCAATGCCCGGGTATTGCGAGCCACTGGCGGCATCTGCAATCATTAAGGTCAATTCAGGGACGCGTCGGCAGTGCGCTCCCGTTTGTGGTGATTTTGCATCGATCGCTTCAGCAATCAATTGCGTAAAGCTCTCAAACAAGGTTTCCAACTCACGAATCAAGCGCTGATTGGTGAGGGCGATAGCTGCTTGTGAAGCGAGAGACTCGGCGAGTTCAATATCATCTTCCTTGAATGCAGTCGTGGTGCCCTGTTCGAGCTTATTGATCAGTTGTAATGCCGCGATCACTTCACTCTCGTGATTGCGCAGCGGAATCACCAAAACCGATTGGGTGTGATAGCCGGTTTTTTTGTCAAATGCGCGAGTACCAGAGAAATCGAATCCAGCGGCATGATATGCATCATCTATGACAATAGTTTTCTCATCCAAGACCGCGCTCACAACAATCAAAGAGTTGTTGGGTTGGTTTTCTGTATAGACGGGGAGCGGTGCAAATTTGTCTGAAATCGGCTCACCAGAGCCACCATAATGAATACCTAATCGGTCATTTTGGACAAGCGCAAAATGCAATGCACGATTCTGATCCTCACCTTCGACAAGATACAGCGAGCCCGCATCGGCACCGGTCAGTTTGCGTGCACTGCTGAGAATCATCTCGAGTAATCGCAGTGGATCCCGTTCAGACGTGAGCGCAATACCGATATAATTTAAATAGCGAATCCGTTCAACTAAATGCTCAGTGCTCATGACCAAACCTACTTGTATGTGTGGGTAAACACGCCATCCCACTCTGGTAGTGGTGGGTTCTGTTGATAATAGTTGCAGCGCTGCGCAAACAGCAAGCCAAGTTGGTCCCCAGCAAGACTGCTATAGGCTTTCTCAGCCTCTGCAAAGTCGCGATTACGGTAACAATTCCAAGCAAACTGCACTTGCGCAATGGTTGCTTGGTGTTCTGGGTTCAACACGACTTCGTGGAGCATCACTGGCGTTTCGCGACCTTTCACTCGAACTAAATCAACGGGGCGAATACATAATTCATGTTCAACGCCCAGCGCTTCTAACGTGTCATCGCTAATCAGAATGTCCGCGCCGTAGTTTTTTGTGAGCCCCTCAATCCGTGAACCTAAATTAACGTTATCGCCAAGCACGGTGTACGCCATGCGGAAGTCTGAACCCATATTACCAACGTTCATGATTCCGGTGTGAATACCTATTCCCATCGCAAGCTCAGGGAGGTTCTGCGCGGCGAATTCATGGTTCGTTTTTCGTAATGCGCGCTGCATGGCTACGGCGCCCTGTACGGCGTGTAGGGCGTGCTTTGCATCGGGCAAAGGTGCTCCCCAAAAGGCCATCACCGCGTCGCCCATATATTTGTCAATAGTTCCGCGGTGTTCATGAATGGCGCGCGTCACGGGTGACAACAACTGGTTCATAACGGCAGTCAACTGTGCTGGCGGGATAGTCTCAGCAAAGCTTGTAAAATTACGTACATCTGAAAATAGAACGGTCAGTTGTTTTTCTTGGCCAGTCAAATCTTGAGCATTTGGAGCGGCCACAATATCAGCAACGAGTTCGGGTGGCACATACAACCCAAATTGCGAGGCCACTTGACGTTTGGCTCGACTCTCGCGCCAGAAGTTCAGTGCTAAGTGCCAACCGGTGAGTAAAACGATGAGCAGTATCCCAGAGGCGATAGGTAACACCAACCCTTGTGTCCACGCATAGAGGTTCGCACCAACGTGCGCTGCGCCCAACACAGCACTGGTTGTCACCAGCGCAAAGGCAGGTAGCCGCGGGTAGAGCCAACTCATGGTTAGACCCAACAACAACAAACCGATAAAAGTCATTGCAACGGCATACCCCGGCTCACTTTTGAAGTTCATGGTGAGCAGGCCGGCTAATACAGAGGCATGAATTTCCATGCCAGGAAAGATACTGGCAACAGGCGTAGCGCGTAAATCCATAAGGCCAGGTGCTGAGGTACCAAGAATGGCGATTCTATTCCGCAGTTTATCGGCAACGTGGGGGTCGCCACGCAGAATTGCCGCCGCCGATACTCGGGCAAACGTGTTCAGGCCACCATACCAAGGCACGAGAACAGCGGCTGTTGGATCCGTGGGGTAATAGAACCCGCCCATATCGAGCCCTTCGAGCTGCCACAGGCCACCTTCAAAATGCGTATCCAGCGTTACCGGTGCTTGGCCCAGCAACGTTCGGACCATCGCTAAAGGGAGGCTCGGATAGAGTTGATCATTAAATTCTTGAACTAAGGGAACACGGCGGAAAATACCATCTGCATCCACGGTTGGATTATCAAAAAAGCCACCTGCCGAGGCAAAGGCTTGTAGTGCCTCGATATTACTGGCAAATCGGTCCGGTCTAACGATAGGAATTTCCGCAAGTGGAGCTGCGGTATCGCCGGCAATGACATCGAGCGGCGGCGGCAGCATACCTGTACTCATAGCTGCAGAACCAGTGCGTTCAAAGTAAAAGCCGGTCACGACAGGGTACTGAGCCAGGACCTGAGCGAGAGCCGTATCACCCGTTTCTGGCATGGGTTCATTGGCTAGCGCTGGAACTCGTTGTTGAAGTTGTTGCCATTGCTGAGCAAGGAGATTTTGTTCTTGCTCAGCAAAAACCAAGTCCAGGCCGAGTAACTGCAGTTGGTAGTCCGAAAAAGCCTTCTCAATTAGCGTAGCAATTTGTTGGCGCGGCCAGGGCCACTGCCCATAGGTTTGCAGACTAGCCTCGTCAATATCGATGAGAACAAACTCTTGTGGCGCTTGTCCGCGAAGCGTTTGGTTGACGCGGATGTCGTAACTCATCCACTCTAATCGTTGTAGTATTTGGGTCGGCCACCAGCCAGTTTGCTCACCAGCCAGCCAGAGCACTATTGCAAGACTACCGACAAGTTGAAACCAGCGCGCCCGAATCATTTCACTCGCATCACCATCGCATACATTAACGGAACCACGATCAAGGTGAGCACCGTGGCAAACCCTAACCCAAACATAATGACTACCGCCATACTGGCGAAAAAGTCATCAAACAGCAACGGCAACATACCAACAATTGTTGTCGTAGCCGTCATTGCAACCGGACGGACTCGACTGACTGCAGCATCGACGAGTGCTACGAGAGCCTCTTTCCCGGCCGCCAGTTCGACGCGGACCTGTTCGAGCAACACCACACCATTCTTAATCAGCATGCCTGATAAACTGAGAAATCCAAGTAACGCCATAAATCCGAATGGTTGCCCGGTCACGACGAGACCGCATGTCACGCCGATGATGCTCAACGGTACAATAGTCCATAAAATACCAGCTTGACGAATGGAACTGAACAAAAGCACGGTAATAATAAACATCACCAAGAACGCGAGTGGAAGCGCTTGAAATACAGCTTTAGTTGCTTTCTGAGAGGCTTCAAATTCGCCACCCCATTGCAGTTCATAACCCACCGGTAATTCGATAGCCTCGACGGCAGGGCGAATGCGCGCAAGCACTTGTGCAGGCGTCTCTTCACCGAAAATATCATGATCAGCCATAACAGTAAGTGTCCGTTTTCGATCGCGGCGCATAATCAAATTATCCTCAACACCGAGCTCAATCGAGGACACCACTTGGCCGAGCGGGATATATTGATTTAAAGCAGAACTGTAAACCTGCAATTCTGCCCAATCATTTAAATCGGTGCGCTCTGCCGCCGGCGCTCGAACAACAATGGGTAATAAATCGGTGCCATCTCGGAATATGCCAACCGTTTGGCCAGTAAAGTTGCGCTTCAATGCATCATTCACATCGGTTTTGGTGATACCCAAACGACGTGCAGAGGCTTCGTTGAATTGCGGTTCAAGAATTTTAGTACGCTGGCGCCAGTTGTTACGCAAGTTACGAATACCCTCATCAGCAGCCATGATTGTTCGTGCTTGTTCACCGAGTTGACGCAGCACGTCTGGATCAGAACCGATAAATCGGGCTTCGATTTTGGCTGCTTGCGCGGGCCCCATTTCGACTGGCTTGAACTTGAATTCAACGTCAGGCTGTTCGGCATGCAAATGGGTCTCAAAATCTTTTAAGACCGTTTCAAGTGCGGCCATATCGGTACCACGCAATACCAGTTGAGCATAACTTTCATAGGCTTTTTCGACCATGTAAGTCAGCGTCATACGGGGCCCACCTTGACCTATCGTCGTTGCGACAAATTCTAGTTCGCCTGATTGAACATGTTCGGTAATCAGATAGTGTTCAAGTTGACGAACAAATTGTTCGGTGGCGCGAATATCAGTTCCTTGTGGGTACCAAAGGTCCACGTACGCAATTGGTGTTGTTGATGGTGGGAAGAAGGATTGTTTAACGGTGGTAAAACCAGCACCAGCAAGCACCAGTAGTGCAAGCATCACCAACATTGTGGTTTTGCGCCAATTCAAAAAGGTGAGCAAGGCTCGGCGATAGGCTCGAAAGAACCCATGATCATAAACGTCGTCATCATCATTCAGATCGCTTGCACGTCGAGCGCGAGCATCAGAGCGATAAAGTAGATTGCCTAAAAATGGTGTTAGCGTTAGCGCGGTAAACCAACTGAGTAACAACGAAATGAAGAGGACCCAAAATAGGGAGTTGGCATACTCACCACTCGCGTCTTTCGACAAACCAATGGGTGCGAAGGCGATGATTGCGATTATCGTGGCCCCGAGTAACGGCCACATGTTTTGTTGCACGACTTGTGCAGCCGCTTGAATCCGGGTCAAGCCACGCCGCACGCCCACCAACATCCCTTCGGCAATAACAATGGCATTGTCCACGAGCATTCCCAAAGCAATAATCAGCGCTCCCAGCGACACCCGTTGCAGTTGAATATTGGCTAGATACATCATCAGAAAGCTACCCAATACGGTCAGTAACAGCACACTACCAATCAAAATGCCGCTGCGCAGTCCCATACTGAGTAACAGGGCAACCACAACGATCACAACCGCTTCAGCTAAATTGATCAGAAAACTTTGCACCGAATTCTCAACTTCAGCGGGTTGGTCATAAATTGAATGGATACTCATGCCAACGGGTTGCGCATACGTGAGCTCATCAAGTTTTGCTTGAATGCGCTCACCCACGGTGACTACATTGACATCTTCAGCAAAGGAAATTCCCAGCCACAGAGCTTGCTCGCCTTGATAACGAACGCGGTGAGTCGGAATTTCCTTGTAATCACGCTGAACGGTTGCAACATCGCGCAGCAGAATTCGTTCGTCGGCACCTGGGTTACTGATCAATAAGTTTGCAAGGTCATTAACATTGGCGAATTCACCGCTGGTTTGAATGCGCAGGCGCTCACTTCCGACTCTTATTCGACCAGCGTCACTGACCGCATTCTGCGTTTGTAGTAAATTAACGACTTGCTGTGGTGAAATACCTACATTGGCAAGGCGAGAGCGGGAAATTTCGACTATCACTTGTTCGTTTTGCTCGCCGACTACGGTGACTTTGCCAACCCCTTTGATCAACACCAATTCTCGCCGTAGAAAGTCGGTATAATCGGCAATATCTTGATAACTGTATCCGGCGCCGGTGACAGCGAGCGTGATGCCATAAACGTCAGCAAAGTCATCACGGACGATAGGTTCACCCGTGCCAGGCGGCAAGTGTCGTCGATTATCATTAATCTTGCGGCGCAGCTGATCCCAAATTTGGGGCATATCTTCTTCGCGATAGGTAGTCTGAATTTCTACTTGAATCTGACTCAGGCCTGGCTGCGAAATCGACGTAATGTGGTCGACTTCGCTCATTTCTTGAATCGCATTTTCCAGCAAATAGGTTACTTCTTCTTCAACTTGCTGCGCTGTTGCACCTGGGTAAGGAGTGATAATGAGAGCTTGTTTCAGCGTAAACTCTGGATCTTCTAAACGCCCCATTTGTTGGAGTGCGAAGACACCACCCAGCAGTAGAATTAACACCAATAGCCAACTCGTGGTACTGCGTTTAATGCTATAGCGAGCAATATTGATCACAGGCCACGCTCCCGTATCCAAGGCCGCACTTTTTGTCCGTCTTGAAGCTGATAAACACCTGCAATAACCACTTGCTCACCAGCTGCGAGCCCAGCCGTGATCTCAACTCCCTCGTTGGTTACGGCACCTGTTTCCACAGCACGCCTATTCACGGTTCCAGATTGCTCATCAAAAACCCAGACAAAATAGCCTTGTGCTTGCGCAACATGACTGGGTGAAAAGAGTGCTGTTGTCGGAACCAATAGTGCATCAACGAGTTGCTGAGAGACTGCATCCATATCAACCCGTAAGGTTGCGGACATTCCAGGTAGTACATTGAATTCAGCGGGGCTTGGCAAGGTAAAGACAACTTTGTAGGTATTGGTTGCAGGATCGGCGGTGGTATCAAATTCTTTGAGCGTGGCACTGTAGGCCTGCTCGGGCGCGGCCGCAAAAATCACATCGGGTTGATAGTCACTGTTACGTTGCACGCGCGCGAAGAGCCTCTCAGGAACTCGAATGCTGATATCAATGGCATCACTCATTTGCAGGGTTGCGATTTGTCGTTGTGGTTGAACCGTTTCAAAGTTTTCCACGAAAACATGGGCAATAACGCCAGAGAAGGGAGCTCGTAGCTCGGTGTAATTGAGATTTGCTTTCGCGGTCTCTAGATTGGCTCGTGACACCTCCAGATTGGCCTTTACTTCATCAAATTGTTGTTGTGAGATAACCCCCTGTTGAACTAGGTTCTCAGTCCGTTGGTATTGGGCTAGAGCGAGGTCATACCGTGCTTGTGCTTGGTCAACGACTAACTGATAGTCGGTCGGGTCGAGCTTTGCAATAAGATCTCCGCGAGTCACTTCAGTACCTGCGCGAGCTGGAAATGCCTGAATTTCTCCACCGACTCGAAACGCCAGTTGCGCCACTTGTGCAGCTTCAACCACAGCAGGAAACTCACGAAGGCGCTGCCCATCACCCGTGGTGACGGTGTGGAGTTTGACCGGTTGAGTAACCGGTTCAACCGCACTAGCTGGAGCACCATCGCTGCACCCAACCAGCAGCAACAAAACAAGTCCAAAGAAACGCATGCAACCTCCGGTGAATAGTGAACAGTAAAGAGTGAATAGACAAAAATGTAACCGGGAGCCCAGACATGTTTTCTGTTCACCGTTCACTATTTACTATTCACTCACCTAAACGATTCTACTTGGTTTAATATTAAGTTATATTGAATTATTCTAATCAAGATATTAAGTATTAATTATGAAGATTCAGCAGCTACAGATGCTTGATGCATTAGCCGATACCGGCAGCTTACAGGGGGCTGCCGATCAGCTTCATCGTACCCAAGCCGCCGTCAGTATGGCGCTAAAAAAGTTGGAGGAACAGGCTGGATTTCCGGTCTTTGATCGAACTGGCTATCGGTTAGTGCTCACGCCACGGGGCGAGCAATTTCTGCGGCAAGCCCGCGAGGTCTTGCGGCAACAGCAGCGACTGCAGTCGTTGACCCAGCAGTTACAGACGGGCGCAGAACCGCAACTCCGCGTGAGCTATGACCATACCTGCTCGCCGAGTTTGTTATTCAATGCCATGCGACAGGTGCAAGAATGTTTCCCCGCAACCGAACTATTGTTAAGTGGTGAATCACAATTGAAGTCGCTACGCGCCATTCGTGAGGGTGAAGCCGATCTGGCATTGTGTCCGTGGTTACCGGTGTTCCGGCAACATGGTGATTTTGAAACGCGATTGGTACGTCCGTTTGAGCTCTTTGTGGTGATGTCACCAAAACTTGCGGAGCGGTTTGGCGGTCTACCAACACAGCGCTCGGCGCTGTTAGATATACCCATGTTGATGCCCCAAGACCAAGATATCGGAATCAATATGGATCGTATGATGCGAATGCCAGGCCAACAGCGAATTCGCGTCAATGATTCAATCGCGCAACGCGAATTGCTGTTGGCTGACATGGGTTGGGGCATTATCCCAGGTGACTTGGTGGGTGATGCGCTGGCACGTGGCGATCTATTGCGCATCGAAATTCCTGGTTTTATCAACCAAGTACACCTAGAAATTCATCTAGTACGTTCTGCGGAACGGATCGCGGGCCCAGCCGCTAGCTTGATCTGGCATGCTTTCGATCGGTGAAATGAGCAGTGCATATGAACCGTATGACTGCATTTCCGCACCAATGGCATACACATTTTCGTTCGCTGCTAAGAACGTATCTATTTGCGCAGCTGCGATAATCTCGCTGCTCGCATTGGCAATATCGATTGCTAACGTTTCGACCTGCGTGTCAACCGAATAGGTGTACACGTAGCGCTGCATCGGAGCTTCATACTGAGCCGATTGACTTGGTGCGCTTGCTACTGAATGACTCATTAAAGCTACTGCGATTAAAGACGTTAAAGTTTTCATCACTAGGCCCCCCACTTGACCGTTACATAATAAGATAGATCAAAGGTGTGAAAGGTTTATGTCAGGGCGATGTAACTTCGCAAGCAAGTGTAACCAAACGTAAATTGCTCAGTGAATGGTGAACAGAGAATAGAAAAGATAAAGACTAAAAAACTAGACTGAGCTCTCATCACTTTTATCTTTCTGTTCACTGTTCACTGTTCACTGTTCACTATTCCCTGTTCACTATTCCCTGTTCACTATTCCCTGTTCACTATTCACTGTCTTTATAAGCTACATTCTCCTTTATATTGTCCGATGAATTTTATTCTCACCGCAAAACCCCTATAATTGCGCCACTTTTTAACAGCGCAACAGTGAAGGGGTACATCAGTGCTGCAAGACTATCGTAAGCATGTTGACGAGCGAGCCGCAGAAGGCATTCCGCCAAAACCATTGACAGCAGATCAAGTTGCTGATTTAGTTGAGTTATTAAAGAACCCTCCAGCAGGAGAAGAAGACTTTTTAGTCGAACTGCTCGCAGAACGTGTGCCACCGGGTGTCGATGAAGCGGCTTATGTCAAAGCAGGCTTTTTGGCTGCAATCGTCAAAGGCGAAGCGCAGTCGCCAGTTATCAGCAAAGAAGCGGCTGTGAAGTTACTGGGCAACATGCACGGTGGCTACAATATCGTGACTTTGGTTGAGTTGTTGGATGACGCCGACTTAGCGCCATTAGCTGCTAAAGAACTCAAGCATACGTTGCTTATGTTCGATGCCTTCCATGATGTCGAAGAGAAAATGAATGCGGGTAACGCCATTGCGAAAGAAGTGGTGGAGTCGTGGGCAAACGCAGAATGGTTTACTGGGCGTAATAAGCTGTCAGAAAAAATCACCGCCACGGTTTTCAAAGTCACCGGTGAGACTAATACCGATGATTTGTCACCAGCACCTGATGCCTGGTCACGTCCTGACATCCCATTGCATGCGAAAGCCATGTACAAAATGCCACGCGAAGGCATTACTGACGCGGCGAAGCAAATTGACGAACTGAAAGCCAAAGGCCATCCCGTTGCTTTTGTGGGTGATGTTGTGGGTACCGGTTCTTCACGTAAATCAGCGACCA
>DASSWH010000143.1:0-10024 GCA_035705175.1 Pseudidiomarina sp. | reverse complement strand
TATCAAGTGACTCGTGTCTATCAAGGCGACCGCTGGAGCCCGTATTTGGATGCGCCACTAGCGCAACCTGGCGCCACTGTGGAAGCTGGTGAGTTCATTCTTGCTATCAATGGCCAAGCTATCAGCAGTCAGACTAATATCTTCCAGCATCTGGAGCAAACTGCCGGACAGCAAGTCACACTTACCGTAGCGAGCGATGCTTCTGGCTCAAACTCGCGTGAAGTCTTAGTAAAGCCAACGCGATCAGAATCGACACTACGACTGTGGCATTGGGTTGAGCAAAATCGGAAGTACGTCGATGAAGAATCGAATGGGCAGGTCGCATACATCTATCTACCCAATACTGCCGATGGCGGGTTCTACTTCTTCAATCGGATGTTCTTTGCGCAAGTCGATAAACCCGCTTTGATTATCGATGAGCGCAAAAATGGTGGCGGACAAGCAGCCAACTACATTACCGAAATATTAGCGCGTCCCTTCTTATCCGGCTGGAAAGACCGCGATGGTTTGACGTTCAGCACGCCTGGTGGCGGCATCTATGGACCGAAAACCATGCTGATTGACCAAGACGCTGGCTCTGGTGGTGACTTCCTACCATGGTCCTTCAAACGGTTAGGCTTAGGTAAACTCATTGGTACACGCACGTGGGGTGGTTTGATTGGAATTTCTACCAATCCATCCTTGATTGATGGTGGCGGTCATGTCGTGCCGTTCTTCCGCTTCTACACACCGGATGGTGAGTGGCGGGTTGAGAACGAGGGCGTTGCGCCAGATATCGAGGTCATCCTAGACCCAACATTGGTGAATCAAGGTCGTGACCCGCAGTTAGAACGCGCTGTAGCTGAAACTCTCAAAGAGTTACGAGCGAACCCGCCTGCTGATCATAGCGAAGCGCCAGCGATGCCAACTAAACTCGGCCTCTAGCGTTTCATGCTCAAAATAAAAAACCCCGTGGCAACAACCACGGGGTTTTTCTTATGACCGACAACGGACTTTTTACGCCGCCAGCATCTGCCGCAATACGTAATGCAGAATACCGCCATTTTTGTAATAAGCGAGCTCGTTACCGGTATCGATACGACACTTCACTTCAAACTCGACGGTCGAGCCATCGTCCTTCTTAGCCGTGACAGTGAGCATCTGACCCGGCTTTAAGTCCTCATTGATACCAGCGATAGAAATCTCTTCCTTGCCAGTTAACCCATGCGCTTGAACGCCCTGCCCGTCAACAAATTGCAACGGCAACACGCCCATGCCCACTAAGTTGGAGCGGTGAATACGCTCAAAACTCTCAGCAATAACAGCTTTCACACCAAGCAAAGTTGTCCCTTTGGCAGCCCAGTCACGACTCGAGCCAGTACCGTATTCCTTACCAGCTAATACCACGAGTGGCGTGCCTTCTTGCTGATATTTCATCGCAGCATCATAAATCGACATCTGCTCGCCTGATGGTACATGCACGGTATAACCACCCTCAACATCGTCCAACATTTGATTCTTGATACGAATATTGGCGAAGGTACCGCGCATCATCACTTCGTGATTACCGCGGCGCGAGCCGTACGAGTTAAAGTCGGCTACATCAACACCATTTTCCTGCAAATACTTCCCAGCAGGAGACGAGTCCTTAATCGAACCCGCAGGAGAAATGTGGTCGGTTGTAATAGAGTCAGCAAACACTGCCAGCACACGCGCTCGGTCAATATTACTAATTGGCTCTAACGGCTTATCAATCCCGTGGAAGTACGGCGGATTCTTCACATAGGTCGAATCGTCACTCCAGTTGTAGGTATTGCCCTCACCAATTGGAATGGCGCGCCATTCATCATCACCTTTAAACACTTCCGCATATTCACGACGGAACATATCACCATCCACAAACGCCACCGCTTCAGCAATTTCCGCACTGCTTGGCCAGATATCCTTCAAGTAGACAGGGTTTCCGTCTTTATCGGTACCGAGCGGATCATTACTCAAGTCGATACGAGTGGTTCCGGCCAGAGCATAGGCAACAACAAGTGGCGGTGAAGCCAGCCAATTGGCTTTCACGTCAGAGTGCACTCGACCTTCAAAGTTTCGGTTCCCTGACAGTACTGATGAGACCGTCAGATTGCCTTGATTAATCGCCTTGCCAATTTCCGGTGGCAACGGCCCTGAATTACCGATACAAGTCGTACAACCATAACCGACCAAGTTGAAACCCAACTCATCCAGATATTTCGTGAAACCAGCCTTCGCAAGGTAATCGGTCACCACTTTTGAGCCTGGTGCTAACGATGTTTTCACCCACGGCTTCCGATCTAAACCTTTCTCGATTGCTTTTTTGGCCACTAAACCCGCAGCCATCAACACACTCGGATTTGAGGTGTTGGTACAGGAGGTAATGGCGGCGATGACGACATCACCATGCGCCAATGCGTAATCAGTCCCTTCCACTGGAATTTCTTTATCTTTCTCGCCGGCTTGGCCTGAACTCTCGAGTAACAAATCAAAATTTGCACCCAACTGCGGCATGGCTACGCGATCTTGCGGACGTTTCGGTCCCGCTAGTGACGCGCCAACAGAACTCAAATCCAGTTCCATAGAATCAGTAAATACTGGCTCTACGCCGGTTTCCCGCCACATTCCTTGGGCCTTGCTGTAGGCCTCAACCAAATCAATCGTTTCTTGGTCACGGCCTGAAAGCTCTAAATAACGCAGTGTTTCGCCATCAACTGGGAAGAAGCCACACGTTGCACCATACTCTGGCGCCATATTAGCGATAGTCGCACGATCGGCCAGAGGCAGATTATCCAGACCTGGACCATAAAACTCGACGAACTTACCGACTACGCCATGCTTACGTAACATCTGCGTCACCGTCAGCACCAAATCGGTTGCCGTCACGCCCTCTGGTAATTTACCGGTCATGCGGAAGCCAACGACTTCTGGAATCAGCATCGAGATTGGTTGGCCAAGCATGGCCGCTTCGGCCTCAATGCCACCGACACCCCAGCCTAATACACCTAAGCCATTGATCATGGTCGTATGCGAGTCGGTGCCGACCAACGTATCTGGAAGCACATAGGTCTTACCGTCTTGTTCCTTCGTCCAAGCTACTTTCGCCAAATATTCCAAGTTCACTTGGTGGCAGATACCGGTACCTGGCGGTACGACGCGGAAATTTTCAAAGGCACTTTGGCCCCAACGCAGGAACTGATAGCGCTCGAAATTACGCTCCATTTCGATTTTTACGTTTTGTTTAAACGCCTCAGGTGTCGCAAATTTGTCCACCATAACCGAATGGTCGATGACCAAATCGACAGCAGATAACGGATTAATCTGATTCGGGTCTTGCCCTGCTTTAGCGACAGCGTCACGCATTGCCGCTAGATCAACGACCGCTGGAACGCCGGTAAAGTCCTGCATGAGTACGCGTGCAGGACGGTATTGAATTTCTCGGTCGGAACGCTTATCCGCCAACCAGTGTGCTACTGCTTCGATATCGGTTTTGGTGACCGTGTCATTGTCTTCATTACGTAACAAGTTCTCCAACAACACCTTCATCGAAACTGGAAGCGTTGCGGCATCACCAATGCTACGCAAGGCTTCTGTAGCCTTAGGTAGGCTAAAATAATGGTACGTTTTACCGTTTACTTCTAAGGTACTCAAGGTCTTCAGGCTGTCGTGGCTCGACATAGCTCTCTCCTTTTCCACGCACAAAATCATTCCATAAGCTTAGCTGCTTAGTGCCAGCTAAGCTATATTTCTAATTTATAATCACTATGGTAGTGCGGTTGTTCAAGATCAACCTTCATCCTGCCACAGGCAGATCCAAATAGCAGGATATTTGCTTGAAACTTGTAGGTTTTCCTTTTACTTAGCTAAGAATTGCGATTTACTATACATGCTATCACGCTACATTCATTGGGAACTTGACCACTGGCATGGATAAACCGGCACTGGAGTCTCTAGGTCGCTACATCGATTTACTCCTCGATGTCGTTTGCGTCGTTTCGTCGAACGGCGAATTCGCATACGTAAGTAAAGGTAGTGAAGTTGTGTTTGGATACCGCCCGGATGAAATGATCGGTCGGCAGATGATTAATTTTGTCCATCCCGATGACCGCGAGCGCACTCTCAATGCCGCGCGCGATATCATGTCCGGTCAGCATAAAGTGAATTTTCAAAACCGTTATATTCACAAACAGGGGCATGTGGTAAACGTGCTGTGGTCAGCACGCTGGTCAGAGACTGATCAAAGGCGAGTTGCCGTCGCCCGAGACATCACCAAGCAATATCAAGCTGAACAACGTCAACAACTGTTGCTTGAGATCTCACAAGCAGCGCATGAAGCGAGAAATGTGACGGCTTTAAACCAGTCAGTGCAAAAGCTACTGGCGAAGTATCCCGACCAAAGCATGGATACTGATTTAGAGAGCTTTATTGCTCGTCATATTGACACGTTGCAAGAGCGCCAAGCTCTCTTAAATCGATTACAAAATTTAGCGCACACCGATGTTTTAACCCAACTTCCAAATCGCGCAGCATTCTACACCACCTTCCAACAAGCTGTTGAACATGCACATCAAAAGCGTCAAGCATTAGCGCTTCTGTACCTGGATCT
Organism: Pseudidiomarina sp.; assembly: GCA_035705175.1. Lineage (GTDB taxonomy): Bacteria > Pseudomonadota > Gammaproteobacteria > Enterobacterales > Alteromonadaceae > Pseudidiomarina. Next base: position 5,418 of record DASSWH010000143.1, on the reverse strand, counting down.
GGACAACTTCAAGACCATAAACGACCTACATGGTCACAAGTCAGGTGATCGAGTATTGTTACAAGCGGCTCGCATTATTCGTCAAGCGGTTCGTTCAACGGATACCGTCGCTCGGATCGGCGGTGACGAATTTGTCGTATTGCTCGAGTATCTTGAACATCCCAACGATGCGACAGCCGTTGCTCAGAAAATTATTACCGCTTTTGAGAATCAATCTGACGATGAATTGCTCGATCAAGTGAGACCCAGTATTGGCATTGCTATCTGGCCGCGACATGGTGCTGATCTGGATGATCTTCTGCAAGTTGCCGATACCGCGATGTACGAAGCTAAACATCATGAAACAGAGTCGTTTATAATGGCGAGCACGAGCCCACCTATTCACAAAGCTTAGGACTAATTGATGAGCAAAGTACTAAACGACCTATTAAACTTACTTCGTTTAGAGACCATTGAACAAGGAATCTATCGCGGTCAAAGCCAAGATTTAGGCTTTGGTGCCGTATTTGGTGGCCAGGTGATTGGCCAAGCTTTATCCGCAGCGAAAGAGACTTTGCCCGAAGACCGCAAAGTACATTCATTACACACCTACTTTCTGCGACCTGGCGATCCCACTCGTCCCATTGTGTACGATGTGGAGAACATTCGTGATGGCAAGAGCTTTTCAACACGGCGCGTGCAAGCTATTCAGCATGGCAAACCCATTTTTTATATGACAGCCTCGTTCCAAATTAGCGAGCCAGGATTTGAGCACCAAGACCCAATGCCGGAAGTCCCCGGGCCAGAGGGATTAGTATCAGACATCGATATCTATCGTGAACATGCTGATTTAATTCCTGAACAAATACGGAATAAGTTCATCTCTGAAAAGCCGATTGAAATGCGTTTTGTCACGAGCTTTAACCCGTTTAAACCGCACAAAGCAGAGCCGAAGCGGTACGTTTGGTTGCGAGCCAATGGGCCGATGCCAGATGACCAACGTGCGCACAAATATCTGTTGGCGTATGCATCCGACTTCAATTTTTTACCGACGGCAATGCAACCACATGGACATAGTTTTGCCGAACCGAGTATCCAAATGGCGACCATTGATCATGCTATGTGGTTTCACCATGAATTTAGAATGGATGATTGGTTGCTCTATGCTATCGATAGCCCTGTTGCTTCGGGAGCCCGGGGGCTAGTCCGAGGACAGTTTTTTACCCGCCAAGGCAAGCTGGTTGCATCGACCATTCAAGAAGGTGTAATGCGGAAACGCTGATAGGCGACGCTACGGACCGAACAGCCCGTAGCGTCATTCATTAGGAAATGCTAAAGAAAAATCCGGCAATCGCTGCGCTCATCATATTGGCTAACGTTGCCGCTAATAAAGCTTTGATTCCGAGCCGCGCGATATCATGCCGACGACTCGGCGCCATACCACCAAGGCCACCTAACAAAATCGCAATCGACGAAAAGTTGGCAAAACCACACAATACGAACGTGATAATCACTTGGCTATGCTCGCTTAACTGGTCTTTGTAATTGACAAAATCCAAGTACGCAACGAACTCGTTGATGACCAATTTCTGCCCAATAAAACTGCCCGCTAACTGGGCCTCATCCCAACTGACACCTAACATGTAGGCGACGGGTTGAAAGATATAGCCAAAGAGCTCTTGCAACGACAATTCTGGGTAACCAAACCAGCCACCTACCCAACCAAAAATACCGTTAATGAGTGCAATCAAGGCGACAAAAGCGATCAACATTGCGCCCACATTGATGGCCAACTGCACGCCACTTGAGGCTCCCGCTGCAGCAGCATCGATGACGTTTACTGAGCGGTCTTCAACTTGTACGTCACCGGCCTTCTGCTGGTCGGTTCCTTCAATAATATTGTCGAGGTCTTCACGCGGTTTTTGGGTTTCGGGCATGATCATCTTGGCCATTAACAACCCCGCTGGGGCAGCCATAAAACTTGCAGCGATCAAATACTTCAGTTCGACACCCACGCCAGCGTAGCCCGCTAGCACAGAACCTGAAACCGACGCCATACCTCCGACCATCACCGCAAACAACTCAGATCGCGTCATACTAGCAATGAATGGACGCACCATCATGGGTGCCTCGGTTTGTCCGACGAAGATATTGGCTGCAGCTGACATGGATTCAGGTCGGCTACTACCAATAATCTTCTGTAGTGTGCCGCCCAATATTTTGATAATCCACTTCATGATGCCGAGGTAGTAAAGTACCGAAATCAAGGAGGAGAAAAACACAATGACACTGAGTACTTGAATGGCAAAAACAAAACCAAAATCTGCAGATGCCAGACCACCGAACATGAACTGAATACCGGCATTCGTAAAGGAAATAATCTTTGCAACACCCGCAGCGACGGCATAGAGAACATCTTGTCCAAAGGGTACATAAAGAACGAACGCACCCAACAATACTTGAATTGCAAATGCGCCACCGACGGTGCGCCAACGAATGGCTTTACGATTTGCAGAAAACAAATAAGCAATCAGCAAGATGATCGCGATACCAAGAAAACTATTCATATATTGAGACCATGTGTTGTTTTTATCTTCACTGCTTATTCAGCAAGCAGTTGGCGTATTTTTGATTTAATAAGGTCGATTGCGATTTCATTTTGACCGCCGCGGGTGACTACTAAATCAGCAAATTGCTTCGACGGCAAGATGAACTCGAAAAAAGCTGGTCGAACCGTCTCTTCATATTGGTCTGCGACCGATTGAATAGTTCTACCGCGTTCTTCAACATCGCGCCGCATACGACGCAGCAAGCAGACATCTAAGGGAGTATCCATAAACACGGAGATATCAAAAATTTCACGCAATTTTGGATCGGTCAGCAACAGAATCCCTTCCACCATGATCACTTTACCGGGATTCACCGAAATCGTCTCCGGCAAACGTGTATGAGTTTTGTAACTGTATTGCGGCATAGCGACGGAATGGCCGTCACGGAGTTGAATCAGATGCTCAACCAGCAACTCATGCTCAAACGCAGAAGGATGATCGTAATTGGTTAACTGACGTTGCTCAAAGCTCAGGTGACTTTGGTCACGGTAGTAGGCATCTTCGGCTAATATGGCAATGCCACGCCCCCCAAGCTCAGCCACTAGCTCTTGGTAGACGGTTGATGCAAAGAGACTTTTCCCTGATGCTGAAGCGCCAGCAATGGCGATAATGGTTGTCTTTCCCACGCGTCCGATCTTCGTTTGCCCCACAACAGCAGAGAATTATCCTTGATCCGCTTTGGAATTGGAAGCGTTGTAACGGTTTGACCAATCTTGTTACATATTCGATTGGATCGATTCGTTACATATTGCACCTAAGTTGTCTATTATCGACCCGTTAATCTTCCAAGTTTTAATCAGAGTCATAGGAAACATATTATGCGATTTGCCAAAACGTTAACGGCAGTAGCCGTCGCTACGGTTCTACTCGGTGGTTGCCAAGCCACTGCCAACACTTCAAGAACAGCGACGGAACAGCAACAGACCGTTCAACAAAACCTCCCAGATGTCAGCATTCCGTACGAAACATTTAAACTCGATAACGGCCTCACTGTCGTTGTTCACACAGATCGCAAAGCACCGATTGTGGCTGTAAATGTTTGGTATGGTGTCGGCTCAAAAGATGAGAGCGAAGGACAAACGGGTTTCGCTCACTTGTTCGAACATTTAATGTTCAACGGAACCGAAAATTACAATGATGAATATTTCGGTCCGTTCGAGCGCGCGGGAGCTACGGACCAAAACGGGACCACGAACAGTGACCGTACCAATTACTTCCAAAACGTCCCAACACCGGCACTCGACATGGCATTGTGGATGGAATCGGATCGCATGGGCCACTTGTTAGGCGCGGTCACTCAAGAGAAACTGGATGAGCAGCGTGGCGTGGTGCAGAACGAAAAACGTCAAGGCGAGTCGCAGCCATATGGTCGCGTATTTGGTTTCCTAGCTGAGCAAACCTTTCCCGAAGGACACCCCTATTCGTGGTCAGTTATCGGTTCAATGGAAGATTTGAATGCAGCATCGCTGGACGATGTTCATCAATGGTTTAACGACTATTATGGCGCGGCAAATGCGGTGGTGGTGTTAGCCGGTGATATCGATGTAGAAACGGCGAAAGAAAAAATGAATTACTTCTTCGGGCATATCGATGCCGGCAAGCCGTTACAAAAAATGCAAAGCTGGATTGCAAAACGTGATGGCGAGAAGCGAGCAACCATGGAAGACAACGTTCCCGTTCCGCGCATCTACAAGTTGTGGAATACCGCAGAAATGGGGACTGAAGACAGTGAATACCTCAGCCTGTTAACGGATATCCTTGCCGGTGGCAAGAACTCACGTCTGTATCAGCGACTCGTTTATGATGAGCAAATCGCAAGCTCCGTATCAGGCTTTCAGTATGCACGACAGTTAGCTGGTCAGTTTTTTGTGATTGCCGACGCCAAACCGGGTGTCGATTTACGTGATATCGAAGCCATTATTGACGAAGAAATGGCGCGCTTAATTGCTGAAGGTCCAACTCAAGAAGAGTTGAACCGAGTGCGCTTTTCAAGCGTCGCTGGTTTTGTCCGTGGTGTCGAACGTATCGGTGGTTTTGGCGGTAAATCCGATGTGTTAGCTGCAGGTCAGGTCTATCACAACGATCCCGGCTACTATGAAAAAACGATGACGATTTTGAAAGGTGCTACACCGGAAAAAATTCGCCAAGCCGCTGAGCGCTGGTTATCCGATGGCGCTTTTGTACTCGACGTCAATCCGCAACCACGTTATACCACTATTGAGCCACAAGCTGACCGTTCAAGCGTGCCACCAGTTGGCGATTTGCCTGCTCTCGATTTGCCCGAGCTGAATAGCTTTACGTTGTCGAACGGACTCGAAGTACATTTGGCAACGCGGAGTGACGTTCCAACAGTACAAATGAATCTGGTATTTGATAGTGGTTACGCATCCGATGTCGATGCCAAAATTGGTACCGCAAGTTTCGCGATGAGCATGTTACGTGAAGGCACGCCATCACGTCCGGCATTGGAGTTGAGTCGCGAACTCGAAACCATTGGCACCAATTTGTACACGTCAGCTAGCCTGGATACGTCGAACGTGCGCATGGATTCGTTAACAACCAATCTCGACCAAAGTCTTGATATTATGGCCGATCTGATCCAAAACGCAGCCTTCGACCAAGAAGAGATTGAACGTAAGCGCGGGATTTGGTTGGAAACCATCAAGAAAGAAAAAGCCTCGCCTCAATCGCAAGCGTTCCGGATTCTGCCAAGTATCATGTTCCCTGAAGATCACCCATACAATGCCCCCTTCACTGGTTCAGGTACTGAAGCGTCAATCAATTCATTAGAGCGCGCCGACCTCGTTACTTACCGTGATACGTGGCTACG
>DASSWH010000142.1:0-5203 GCA_035705175.1 Pseudidiomarina sp. | reverse complement strand
CACGTAAAATCGCGACTCGGTCAGCAAGTCGTTCGGCTTCTTCAATGTAGTGAGTCGTCAAGACAATGGCGCAGCCAAGTTGGCGACGTTGCTGAATTTGCTCCCACAGCGCATGGCGGGCCTCGACATCCATTCCTACCGTGGGCTCATCGAGAAACAATAGTTCTGGCTTACCAGCGACTGCAATTGCGAACAGCACTTGCTGGCGCTGCCCACCCGAGAGCTTTCCGAATCGTTGCTTGGCGATTTTTGTCAGGCCGAACTGTTCAATCAATTCCTCAACTTGTTCACCCTGTGGATAGTAGCTGCAAAACAAATCTAGCTGCTCAAAGACCGTTAAATTTGCATTGAGCGCACCCACTTGCATCATCACACCAACTCGCTGACGAATATCTAAAGATCGTGATTGCCCGGCCATCGGCGTTCCTAAAATTTCCATGACATCCGCTTCATAGCTCTGCATACCGAGCACACTATGTATGAAGGTGGTCTTGCCTGCGCCATTTTTGCCGAGCACTGCAAGCACCTCGCCAGCATATGCCTCTAGATTCAGACTCTGTAGTGCTTGAGTTGAATCATAACGCTTGCTGAGTGCCCGAACCTTTAAACTGAGCTGACCCATAGTAAGTATCCTTTCGGTGATAATGTATGGCACTTAGTCTAGGTATCTCGGCGAATCAGCTGCAGTAGCGTTTGTCATGAATATTGAGTGACATTTGTCACTGGTTTGTCGGACATGTTCTGCTCATAATAAGATCCTGTCTGAATCTGAAGCGAATGAGATAGCGGGATGTCAGAGTTGCGTTCGAACGACCAAAAACATGCGTGGATTTACCTCTTTAACTTGGGGTTCTATATCCTCCCAATTATGCTATTTCCCTACTCATTGTGGGAAGTTGTCGTCATGTTGACGGCCATGTTGGTATTTATTGGGCTCTACTTTTATTGCTTCTCACTGCCGACTGAGCGGATGTTGTGGCCGATACTGGGGATGTTTGCAATTGGTTGCGCAATGACACCGCTGAACCCAGGCTCGGTTGCATTATTCAGCTATGTTGGCTTTTTCGTTGGCTTTGCTTATCGCTGGCCTATTGCCTTGGCGTGTGTTGCTGGCGTTGTAGCAACGATGGCATGGTTTCAATTTGTACCTGGAACCCACTGGGATTTATTTCTTCATTACGGTGTGGTGATTGTTGTTACCGTAGCAATATTTGGACGAGTCGAACGTTTACGGCAGCGTCATGCCCGAGAAAAAGAGAAGAGTGCTGAGGAAATTGAACGCTTAGCCACGAGTGTCGAGCGTGAACGAATTGCACGTGATTTACACGATATTCTGGGCCACACGTTATCCAGTATTATTCTCAAGTCTGATCTCGCCAAAGCTCAGCTTGCTAAGCAGCAATACGATGATGCAGCCAAACAGCTAGCCGAACTTAGCGATATTGCGCGAAACAGCTTGTCGCAAGTGCGGCAGAGTGTTTCGGGATATAAGCATGGTGGTTTGCAGCTAGAGCTGCGGCGACTCGAGCAACGACTCCAAGATGCGGGCTTCAGCACCACTTTTTCGGGAAGCCCACCGATGATAGAGTCGCAGCGCGAGACGGCTCTGGTATTGGCAATAACGGAGCTTGTTACCAACGTGATCCGACATAGCAGTGGCGAACACTGCGCGATACATTTCGATGAATCTGCAGACACGTATCAGGTGCGTATTACCGATGATGGTACTGCTAAAGCTGCGCACGATGGCAACGGGTTAACCGGCGTGAAACTGCGTTTGCAAGAACTCGGAGGTAACGTCTCCATTACAACCCAACAAGGGTATGAAGTCGCTCTCATGCTACCCAAACAGATGGAATCAAACGCATGAAGATATTGCTTGCCGAAGATCAGACCATGGTTCGCACAGCACTAGCGAGCTTATTGCGATTAGAAGCGGATTATCAGGTTGATGAAGCGTTCGATGGTGTCGATGCGCAGCAGAAACTTGAGCGTGATTCCTATGACGTATTGCTGAGCGACATTGAGATGCCCACTATGACGGGTCTCGAGCTCGTGCAATGGGTTCATAAACACCAACCGAACGTCCGTTCTGTCATTATTACGACTTTTAATCGCGCAGGCTATATCAAGCGCGCATTGGATGCTGGGGTACGTGGGTTTCTCTTGAAAGACTCCCCGATCGATGTGCTTATCAGTTCATTGCAACAAGTGTGCGCCGGTGAGCAAGTGATCAGCAATGAGTTGTTAATCCAAGCGCTTGGCCAGCAGGACCCACTAACCGATAAAGAACGCAAAGCACTGCGCTTGGCGGGTCAAGGACTCAGTACCCAGGCGATTGCCAAAGCGTTATTTATCGCCGAGGGTACTGCGCGTAATTATCTGTCCGAGGCTATCAGTAAATTGCATGCCAGCAACCGCACCGAAGCTGCACGGATTGCACATCAGAAGGGTTGGTTATAAGCTGTTTTATCCTTCTAGATGAGTAATAGTGAAATCATGACTGATGCGCTGCGTATGGCCTATACACGGGTTGCAAGCAAGGCAGAACACTCGATACTTAGGCACCCAGCCGAGTCTATTGCCACAACGTTGCGGAAATTAGCAACACGAGCCGAGGGCCAGCATGCGGATGTATATGGCACTGGCGAACTTATTGAAACCTTTGAGCAAGAAGTTGCGGACCTACTCGGTAAACCGGCGGCATTATTCCTGCCCAGTGGGACCTTAGCACAGCCGCTGGCGCTAAAAATTCATAGTGAGCAGTGTGGTAAGTCTGTTGTAGGTTTGCACCCGACCTCTCATCTGGTTCTGCATGAGCAAGACGGCTATCAAAAGCTGTGGGGATTGTCTGGGAAGATGCTAGGGCAGCCGGATAAGGTTTTGGAATATGGAGACTTCGCGCGGCTGTCGGGTGATGAGCTAGCAGCAATCGTTTTAGAATTACCAATGCGTGAAATTGGCGGACAGCTACCCAGCTGGGATGACTTAAACCAGCAGGTAGACTGGGCGAGGGAGCGGAACATCGCCGTGCATTTTGATGGCGCAAGATTGTGGCAGTGCCCGAACTTCTATCAACGCAGTTTGGCTGAAATAAGTGCATTAGCCGATTCGGTTTATGTCAGCTTTTATAAGGATATCGGCGGTATTGCTGGCGCGGTGTTGGCAGGTGAAGAGGATTTTATAGCGGAAGCACGGATTTGGAATCGTCGCGCAGGCGGTAATTTGATTTCGCTTTACCCCTACATTTTAGCCGCTGAACAGGGGCTCGAAGAGAACCTCGCAAGCGTATGGGAAGCTGCTCAATATGCTCAAGAATTGGCTCCTTTGCTTGCCAAAATTCAGGGTGTAACAGTCAATCCAGCCAAACCCCAAGCGGCTATGTTTCACCTTCATATCGCATCAGAACAACAAGCGCTTATCCAAGCCGTGACGCAATATGTGGAGCAACAAGGTGTAGTGGTTTTGTCGCTCCCTAGAGCCTGTGAAAACGGGGTGAGTATTTGCGAAATTAGCCTAGGCAAAAATGCGTTGATGCACCCTCCTGATTTTTGGGCGCATCACTTACAAGCCTGCTTAAATCTGGCTAACTAGACCTTCGTGAGCCAGCCGTGTGGATCTGGCGATTTACCCCACTGAATGTCGTTTAGTGCTGTTCGTAACTTGGTGATAGTTGGTGTCTCGCCATCCGTGCCGACTTGATGCTCTTTGCCGTTATGGATGAGCGTGCCGACTGGAGTCATGACCGCCGCGGTGCCGGACAACGCTGCTTCGGTACCAGGTTTTCGGGCTCGTTTGAGAAGCTCGTCCACGCTCAATTCACGCTCACTCACCTTCATGCCGAGGTCACGCGCTATAGTCAGCAGTGAATCACGGGTAATGCCATGTAGGAAGCTGGTGTCGAGTGCTTTGGTGATAATTTCATCACCATCAATGAGCAAGAAGTTTGCTGCGCCAGTTTCTTGGACATCGCCGCCCGGGCAGAACAGTACTTGGTCCGCATTGACCGATGCTCTGGCTTGTAAGATAGGCTGCAAAGCACTGGCATAATTACCACCGCTTTTTACCATGCCCATGTGCGGTGCGCAGCGTGTTCCATCTTCCTCGAGCAATAAGCGTAGCGGACGAGCGCCACCACTAAAGTAATCACCCACTGGTGACAATAATATATACAACATGGAGGTTGTGCTAGGCGCGGCAGCCTTGCCGATGGCAGGCTCTGTACCTATATGCGTAGGCCGAATGTACATTGAGCCTGGAGGTGCTGGCACTTCGCTAGCATAATGACGAACAATGCTAGTGATCATACTTTCCACTAATTCAGGCGAGAAACTTGGCAGGGATAACAGCCGGCTGCTCTGTGCAAGGCGACGAATATTCGCATCCATTCGGAAAATGTGCACGCTACCGTCTTGGTTTCGAAAAGCCTTTAACCCTTCAAAACAAGTACTGGCGTAATGCAGCACGTGAGCACCAGGGTGCAGACTAATCTGTTCGGCGCTAACGCGAGTGACATCGCTCCAATTTGTTCCGTCAAAAGTGCTTAGGGCCATTTGTGGCATAAACACGCTACCAAAAGCTGCCATAGTACATCTCAGTTTTTCGCTCGGTTGGTGATAGACGGAGTTTACTGGTTGCTACTCCTCCTCGCAAAATTAATCGACTAAGTGTCATCGAAGCGCGATTAAAACTTGGTACGCAAGTTACTAAAAAAACAACAATTGCTTACGACAAACGATATTTGTGAGTTGTATAAAATAGGACTATAACTTTGCGCACGTAACTGAAACATTTAGTTACAACGAGCGATAACTGATTGAAGCGTTTCAAGTTGTTTATGGAAGCGGTACGAATGGAAGTAAGCCGCCAAAATCAGTAAATCTCTCCATCGACAACTGACTTCTAAAGGCTAGACCATGTTAAAAACAACAAAAATGCTCACGGTCGCTCTTGCGGTTAGCGCCTGCTTATCAGTCGCTCACGCAGAAACGATAGTTTATACCAGCAACTCCTCAGTAACCGCTTATGACGAGATTATTCCTGCATCTGCTTACGCTGATTGGACAACACAAGCCTGTAAAATTAATCCAGATGTGACGTTAAGTAGTAATTGGCAAAACCCGCACCCAAGTTATGATTTTGGCTTGAATGCGCATCCTTGGCAGCCTGGTGCAGGACTGAGCGCTTCGTGGATTAACGCTTG
>DASSWH010000141.1:0-4590 GCA_035705175.1 Pseudidiomarina sp. | reverse complement strand
TAAATACCTCAAGAGCCGTCATATAGGCGGCTTCTGACAGTGCATGAGTATCCCGCCCTAGCATCAACGGCCCGGTGATACCTTGTTCTTCACGATACCGAACAACGGCTTGGCTAATCGCAAGTATATGGGCTTCGTTAAACGAGTTCTTCAAGGCAGAACCACGATGACCCGAGGTTCCAAATGAAACTAACTGTTCTGGTTTACTCGGATCGACGTCGTTGACAAAATACGCACTCACCAGTTGAGCGATATTTGTTAAGTCGCTTCCCTCTGCAGGCTTACCTGCCCGTTTGTGTAGCCCCATTACAAAAAGTCCCTAATTTTCTCTGCTTCTGACTGTGAATAGCCTAATTCCAGAGCGACCTGCGTCAACATCGACTTCTTCCGAGTCGTATTATTATTCGTAACCACATAATACGGCGCGCCTGGAATTTGCTTCGGATTGGTGCTCGTTCCGCTGGCCTCCAACGCCTCAGCACTCGTGGCAAAATACTGTCGATCACGACCACTGATATCGAGCACACACTGAAATGATTGATTATGGCATCGATGTAACATGCTCAAAATGATAAGAAATCGTGAAACGACACTACGTTGACCAGCCAAATCAGCACGTGACATGACATCAAAAACCTTCCGCTCAGCAACCTTTTGGGTGGATTCCCCCGCAGCCAGTATCGGCCTCCCAATGACTGTTTCGGTCGCTTCTAAACCCAATAAACGACGCAGAATTGCTGAAGCACTCTCGCCGATATGTTGTGTATGACTCGCTATAAAACGGTATAATTCATCATCGATTTCAATTCGTTTACTCATGACGCTGCAACTTTTTCATCGTCTAAAGGTATCATGCTGATTATTATACCCATCCCTTCGCGTGGGTACAGATAATCAGCGCATCACCACAAGAGGTTCCGTATGACAGCAACAACATTGCTCAACTATGAGCGTTTTGGTTCCGGAGTTCCGGTCGTACTCATTCACGGTTTATTCGGTGATTTGGATAATTTAAAACGATTAGGACGAGAGCTTGAGAGTGACTTTGAACTGATTGCCATTGATGTTCGCAATCACGGTGAGTCATTTCATTCTGATCTCATGTCTTACGAGACTATGGCAGATGATCTCGCCACTTTGCTGGATGAGATCGGTGTAGACAAAACTCATGTTGTCGGTCATTCCATGGGTGGCAAAATAGCAATGGAATTTGCCTTGCGGTATCCACAGCGAGTGATCAGTGTTGTGGCTGCGGATGTAGCTCCTGTAGCCTACGATCCTAAGCATCGCCATATCCTTGACGCTCTGGAACAGCTTGATCTTACGCAGGTTAAGACTCGCAAAGACGCTGACAAGCAGTTGCAGAAAGCGATCGATACTCACGGTATTCGACAGTTTCTATTGAAAAGTCTAAAACATACCAGTTCTGGTTATGAATGGCGGCTAAACCTACCCGCACTCGATGCTCAGTATCCAGACATTTCGGGAGCCGTTTGCGAGGGTCAATTCGATGGCCCTATCCTGTTTATTAAAGGTGGCGATTCGGACTATATAAAACCTGAGCATGAAACAGAAATACGTGATCGATTCAGCCAGGTTGACGTAAAGATTATCGAAGGAACTGGACACTGGCTACATGCCGAAAAACCACGCATTTTTAATCGTTTGGTACGTGAGTTTCTCGAGCAACAAAGTCGCACCCAGTAAGCCTGCGTGTTATAATCTGCACCCTTATTTATCGAGATAGAATCATCGGCGCAATCCGATAAGAACGAGTTATGCTGTCTGAACACTTTGAATTGATTGAAACGCTCGGCACTAACTTTGCCATCGCCATACTTTTTTTACTCATTGGAATGGCGATTCGAGACGTATTGAAGAAAGCCGAGGTTCCGAAGTTTGGACAGTGGTTTGTGTGGCTTGTGTTATTTTTAGGCTGTGCAGGTTTTATCGCCAAAGGTATTATTCAAGCCTTCTGGGAATCTGGAATCTAGAACGTACAATATGTCCTGCGTTCAAGGTCGGACGAGACAAAGCGAAACAAGAGGTAGTAACCAAACATGGCAAGTGTAGGCATTTTTTTCGGCAGTGACACCGGCAATACTGAAGCAATCGCGCAAATGATCCAGAAAGAACTGGGTAAGAGCTTGATCGATGTGTTTGATATTGCCAAATCATCGAAAGAAGATATCGCCAGTTTCGATCTCATCCTGTTTGGAATACCGACTTGGTATTACGGCGAAGCCCAGTGCGATTGGGACGATTTCTTCCCCGAATTAGAGGAGATTGACTTTACCAATAAATTGGTCGCCATTTTTGGTTGTGGTGATCAAGAAGATTATGCCGAATACTTTTTAGATGCGATGGGTACATTGCGCGACATTATTGAGCCACGCGGAGCTATTATTATTGGTCACTGGCCCACCGCTGGATACAACTTCGAGGCCTCACGAGCCCTCGTTGACGATGCACATTTTATTGGACTTGGTATTGATGAAGATCGGCAGCCAGAATTGACCAAAGAGCGGGTGCAACAATGGTGCGCACAAATTCGAGAAGAAATGGGACTAGCTGAATTAGCCTAAACCCTTTATTCTGATGAACAACAACTTCAACACAGCGAAAGAACAATGAGCAGCAACGGCGAATTACAGTTAAAAAAAGCGGGCCTCAAAGTCACTTCTCCGCGTGTCAAGATTCTGGATATCCTAAAGAATCCAGATAATCAGCATATTAGCGCTGAAGACGTGTACAAGATATTACTTGAGAAAAACGAAGAGATTGGTTTAGCAACCGTGTATCGGGTGTTAAACCAGTTTGACGATGCTGGCATCGTAACGCGTCATCACTTCGAGGGTGGTCGTTCTGTTTTTGAGTTAAGTGCCAAAGATCATCACGATCATTTGGTGTGCTTAAATTGTGGCCATGTCTTTGAGTTTGAAGACGATCTTATTGAACAACGCCAGCTGAAAGTTGCAGCTGAAAACAACATCAAGCTCACCAACCATAGTCTATATCTGTATGGCGAATGCAAAAATGTTGGTAGTTGCGAGCACAATGTCAACGGTGACGATTAATCCTCATCGACATCGATAGAGTCGGGCGTGGTAAACTCCCCACGCTCATAGCTTTCCACGATCTCGCGCGCGGCAGCAGCGTCATCATCCCCCACAAAGACATTTGCGATACCAACAGGAGCGATATCACCGACCGCACCTTGCAAATAATGACCACCCGCGTGTGCAGCTATCCCTGATTGCGCTAAGAGTCCCACCAGCAACTGTGCTTCGATGATCGTATCAGCTCTGTATATGAGTTTCATGGTTCTCTTTACTCCGTTCGTATGGCGAACTCTTTTGCTACCGCCGCCCTTCTCCTGTATGCTAGCGCGCTTGCCCTAGAAGAGAAACACAATCTGCATGAGTTTTACCAATCTCGATTTACCTGAAAGTATATTAAGCGTTCTTATTGAACAAGGTTACACAGAACCAACCCCCATTCAACAACAAGCTATTCCCTCAATTCTTGCTGGCCGTGACGTCATGGCAGCCGCCCAAACTGGCACCGGGAAAACAGCGGGGTTTACCTTACCGTTACTGACCAAATTAAAGGATGGTCCGCGTGCACGCAGTAATCATATTCGTGCGCTGATCATTACACCGACACGGGAACTCGCGGCTCAGGTTGCTGAAAGCGTTGCCACCTACGGCCGCAATTTAAAACTATCTTCAGCGGTCGTATTCGGCGGCGTTGGTATTAATCCGCAAATGATGAAATTGCGCAAAGGCGTCGATATTCTCATCGCCACTCCAGGTCGATTACTCGATTTACATCAACAAAATGCGGTGAAGTTCAACGATGTCGAAGTATTGGTCTTGGATGAAGCAGATCGGATGCTAGACATGGGCTTTATCCATGACATCAAGCGGGTCTTAAAATTACTTCCCGCGAAACGTCAGAATTTACTGTTTTCAGCGACATTCTCGGATGATATTCGTGCACTTGCCAAAGGCTTAGTGAACGATCCCGTCGAGGTATCCGTCGCACCCGCCAACAGCACGGCTGACAAAGTCGAACAATCACTTTACGGTGTGATTCAAGGCCAGAAAACTGCGTTACTGTGTCAACTCTTGCGCGATCGCGGCACACCACAAGCACTGGTATTTAGTCGCACCAAACATGGCGCGAATCGATTGGCGAAGCAACTCGAGGCCAATGGTTTTCTTGCTGCTGCTATTCATGGCAATAAGAGTCAGGGAGCCCGCACCAAAGCGTTAGATGATTTTAAGCGGAAGAAAATTAATGTACTCGTCGCCACAGATATAGCTGCACGCGGCATCGATATCGATTTACTTCCGTTGGTCGTAAACTATGACTTGCCACATGTTGCTGAGGACTACGTGCACCGCATCGGTCGTACCGCGCGCGCCGGCGCCAGCGGGCATGCATTTTCATTAGTGAGTCCTGAAGAAACGAAACAATTGCGTGGTATTGAAAAGCTGATCGGGCAAACCATCGAACGACTTGAAGCCCCTGGCTTTGCTCCAGTGGATCTGACCAAACGCTCGCCCTCTAGTGCCAAACCTCAGG
>DASSWH010000140.1:0-4226 GCA_035705175.1 Pseudidiomarina sp. | reverse complement strand
AAAGTTGCGATAGAACAAGTGTCGGGTCACTTCATCGTCAAAGGCGATGTTATTATAACCAATGATGGTGGTGTTCGGATGTGAAAACTCAGTCGCGATGCGTTCAGCGAAAGTGGTCTCGTTCGTACCTTGTTTTAGCGCATGCTGCGGTGTAATCCCAGTAATCATGACGGCTTGAGGGTGCGGTAAAAAATCTGGCGTCGGCTGACAATATAGCATCAACGGCCGACCCACAGGTGTGCCATCTAGCGTGGTTCGCAGTCCAGCAAACTGTGCCGGTCGGTCAACTTGTGGGTTCGCCCCCCAAGTTTCATAATCATGCCAGTAGAAGGTGGGTTCTTGCATGGATTCGCTATCTATCGGTTGTTCGCTCGTGGCAACAGAATATCGTATCGGTAACGAAACAGCCAACAACACAAAGAGATAGTGAGCAGTGAATAGTGAACAGTGAGCAGTGTATAGTGAACAGTGAACAATAAAGAGTGAAACGTTGGTCACCTTATATCTATCGATGAATAGAATTCGCATTACTGCTGAGAACCAGCATAATGTTTCGATTAACGACAAACGACAAACGACTAACGAATAACTGATAACGAACAACGGAGCAGTCATGCGACATTTATTACTTTCGACTTTATTAATACTCAGCCCTGCAGCAGTGGCTGCTGATCATGCAGACGGCGCGGAGTTTGCGATTGCGATTCACGGCGGTGCGGGAACCATTACTCGAGCGAATTTGTCAGCGGAACAGGAAGCTGCCTATGAAGCCAAGTTAACCGAGGCAATCAATGCCGGATATGCTGTTCTCGAATCGGGTGGTACCAGTTTGGATGCCGTGGTAGCGGCGGTCACCATTATGGAAGAGTCTCCTTTGTTTAACGCGGGTCGTGGTGCCGTGTATACCTTCGATGGCGAGCATGAATTAGATGCTTCGATTATGGATGGCGCCACGCGTGAAGCAGGAGCGGTTGCCGGCGTGAAAACAGTAAAGAGCCCGATTACATTAGCGCGTGCGGTTATGGAAAACTCGGTTCATGTGATGTTAAGCGGCGAGGGCGCTGAGGAGTTTTCACGGTTACAGGGCCTCGAGCAAGTCGAGAATAGCTACTTTAATACGCCCGCGCGCTATCAGCAATTGGAAGCGGCGCGTGCGAAGTTAGGAGAACAGCCTGATAAACAAGCATATCTAAACCTCGACCAACGCTATAAATATGGAACGGTTGGCGCGGTAGCGCGTGATAAGGCGGGTAATTTAGCCGCGGCGACCTCCACGGGTGGCATGACAGCCAAACGCTGGGGTCGAGTTGGTGACTCGCCGATTATCGGCGCTGGTACGTGGGCGGATAATGAAAGCTGCGCAGTCAGTGCCACCGGTCATGGCGAGTATTTTATTCGATATCAAGTTGCAGCGGATATTTGTAATCGGATGAAATATCAAGACATCGACGTCTACACCGCAGGCGATACTGTTATTCATGACGTCTTATTACCTGCTGGTGGAACGGGCGGGGTGATTATTGTCGATAAAGATGGCCGCGTTCATTTGCCGTTCAACACGGAAGGGATGTATCGCGCTAGTCGACAAGCGAATCAACCGATCGAAGTCGCAATCTACAAAGATTAACTATAATCACTAGTGAACAATGAACAATGAACAATGAACAGTGAACAGTGAACTTTGGAGGTGGTATGCAATCGTTAACGGTGGCGGATTACATGAATCGACATCCTGTGGTGTTTACTGCATCGATGTCGATTGAACATGCGGTCGAACGACTTTTACAAAGTCATCAGCGTGGCGGTCCTGTGGTGGATGACCAACAACGTGTTGTTGGCTTTCTATCCGAACAAGATTGCTTAGCGGCTATGTTACGCGATACCTATCACAATGAACAAAGCGCCAATGTTGGCGATTGCATGTTCACTGGTGAAGTCCTAATGGTTGCCGATCACCACAGTATCACGGACTTGGCGCAATCGATGCAGTCCAACAAGCCGAAAATCTATCCCGTCGTCGATAGCAGTGGTGTACTAGTTGGTATTATTACGCGTACCGATGTGTTGAGAGCAATTGACGTCCACCTCCAGAATCATTATCGGCAGCGCTAAACATCGCTGTCAGACACTGGTAAACTACGCGCTGTCTACTCATTGATTCCTTAAGGCAGCGCGTGCAGTCTATTCACTATCCAGCCGAACTTCCGGTCGTACAAGCCAAAGCTGAGATTCAGAGAGCGATCCAGACGCATCAGGTGGTTATTGTTGCCGGTGAGACCGGTTCTGGTAAAACCACTCAGTTGCCGAAAATGCTGCTCGAGTTAGGCTATGGACAACCACCGAATCAAGATTCGTCGCAGCCCGCTCGTAAAATTGGCCATACGCAGCCGCGGCGACTCGCTGCACGAAGCGTTGCACAACGCATCGCAGAAGAGCTACAGACGGCGGTCGGGCAATTGGTGGGTTATAAAATTCGCTTTCAGGATGAAACTCACAGCGGTACTGCCATTAAACTGATGACCGATGGTATGCTGCTGGCTGAGGTGCAAGCGGATCCATTGTTGCGTGATTATGACGCAATCATTATTGATGAAGCACACGAGCGCAGTCTCAATATCGACTTCTTATTGGGGGTGTTGGCGCAACTCCTTCCTAAACGACCTGATCTTAAGGTCGTCATCACCTCTGCGACTATCGAAACCGAGCGTTTCGCCAAGCACTTCAACGCGGCACCCATTATCACCGTGGAAGGGCGCACCTATCCGGTTGAAGTGCGTTATCGGCCTCTACAGGACCGAGATACAGATAGCCGCGAAGACTCCGGTGATGTTATTCAAGGTGTATGCGATGCAGTACAAGAATTGCGTCGTGAAGCCCCCGGAGACATTCTAATTTTTGCTAGTGGAGAGCGTGAAATCCGTGATTTTGCCGAAGCTTTGGGTGATTTGGATTTGCATGACACTGAGCTGCTGCCGTTATTCTCACGTCTTTCCAATAGTGAACAAAACCGAATTTTTCAATCACATAGCAACCGACGCATTGTGATTGCAACGAACGTCGCTGAAACCTCATTGACGGTGCCAGGTATTCGTTATGTGATTGACCCGGGGACGGCGCGGATGAGTCGTTATAGCTATCGCACCAAAGTGCAGAGATTGCCGATTGAAAAGATCTCACAGGCGAGTGCCAACCAACGAAAAGGGCGCTGTGGACGAGTAGCTCCCGGTATTTGCATACGCTTGTATAGCGAGGATGACTTCTCGCTCCGCCCCGAATACACCGAACCCGAGATACTTCGAACCAACTTAGCCGCGGTTATCCTGCAAATGACCGCCGCTAAGCTGGGTGACATACGAAAATTTCCATTCATTGATCGACCCGATGAGCGTTTTATCAATGATGGATTTAATTTGTTGCAAGAGCTACATGCCGTTCGTTCGATTGGTCGGAAACGCCGCGGTGGTGGTACACAGCTGACCGCATTAGGACGCCAGCTTGCCCAGTTGCCGATTGATCCGCGCTTGGGTCGGATGGTTTTAGCCGCAAACGAATTTGGCTGCGTGCAAGAGGTCATGGTGATTGTCGCTGCGCTGAGTATTCAGGATCCTCGTGAACGACCGCAAGCAGCGAAACAAAAAGCAGACGAGTTGCATCAACGATTTCATGATAAAGATTCTGACTTTTTAGCCTATTTGAAGCTTTGGAATTATGCCAGAGATCTTCAAGATGAGCTCTCCAAAACCCAATTTAGAAAACAACTACAG
Organism: Pseudidiomarina sp.; assembly: GCA_035705175.1. Taxonomy (GTDB): domain Bacteria; phylum Pseudomonadota; class Gammaproteobacteria; order Enterobacterales; family Alteromonadaceae; genus Pseudidiomarina. The sequence continues at coordinate 462 of DASSWH010000140.1, read as the reverse complement.
TCGGAGTTTATACATTTTCTGCGCATGCGTGAGTGGCAAGATGTATACACGCAAATTCGGCAAACTGTGCGCGGCTTAGGTTATCGAATTAATCAGGAACCGGCGAGCTATGAAGCGATTCACCGAGCACTGCTGACCGGCCTGTTATCGCATCTTGGCACCAAAGAAGAGGGGCATGAATTTCTTGGTGCCCGAAACCGTAAGTTCTATGTATTTCCGGGTTCTGGACTATTCAAAAAGTCACCAAAGTGGTTGATGAGCGCCGAATTGGTGGAAACATCACGACTCTTTGCACGAGTGAATGCACGGATTGAGCCTGAGTGGGTGGAGCCTGCTGCAACACATTTGGTCAAACGAAACTACTTCGAACCTCATTTTGCCAGTAAGCAAGGCTCGGTGATAGCCGATGAGCAAGTCACATTATTTGGTTTGATCATCGTTCCAAAGCGCTCCGTTCAGTAT
>DASSWH010000139.1:0-6236 GCA_035705175.1 Pseudidiomarina sp. | reverse complement strand
GAACGTGGTTATATGTACATCGCACAGCCGCCCCTTTATAAAGTGAAGAAGGGTAAGCAAGAGCAGTACATTAAAGATGAGCCTGGTTTGATTCAATATTTGACCAGCTTAGCTCTTGATGGAGCGTCACTGCACGTCAATGCCGAGGCTCCTGGAATTAGTGGTGCTCATCTTGAAACCTTGGTGAACGATTATCAGTTGGCACAGAACAGCATCAAATTGAGACTGTCACGTCGGATGCCTGAAACCTTCTTGCAACGTTTGGTCTATGCTCCACGTTTAACAGAAGAAATGCTTAAAAATCAATCATCTATGATTGCATGGGCAGAAACACTGCAGGGCGACTTAACAACGCGTGAGATTAACTCTGCCAGTTACACGTTGCGGATTGAACATGATGCAGAGCGGAATCTGTATCTGCCAGTTGTCGTCGTTCGTCAACATGGTGTGGATACCGACTACCCAATGAACTACGAGTTCCTAATGGGTCGTGATTACGATCAGCTGGTTTCTATTGGTGAGAAGATCGATGGCCTGGTTGAAGCGGGTGGTTTTGTCCGTCGTGGTGAGAAAGAGAAACCAGTAGATGATTTTGTTGAAGCTGTTGAATGGCTCATCAACGAATCGAAGCGTGGTATCTATGTTCAGCGTTACAAAGGTTTGGGTGAAATGAATCCAGACCAATTGTGGGAAACGACTATGGATCCAGCAACACGTCGTATGCTTCGAGTCACTATTGAAGATGCGATCGCAGCTGACCAGTTGTTCACTACACTCATGGGGGACGACGTAGAACCACGTCGGAACTTCATCGAGACCAATGCACTGAAGGTAGCGAACTTAGACGTCTAAGAGCTAGTGAACAGTGAATAGGTAATAGTGAAAAGCTCGTGAATAGTTAACAGTAAACATAAGAAAGCCCTCATTTTGAGGGCTTTCTTTTGTCTTAAATCTTTTTTCGTTCACCTTTCACTATTTACTACTTACTTTCACTTAGCCGTTGAGTAGTGAGATATCTGCGATTTGCAAGAACTGTTCGCGTAGCTGCGCTAACAAAGCTTGCCGATTGCTGCGTACAGCTGCATCGTCGGCATTCACCATTACATTGTCGAAAAAGGTATCTACCGGTTGCTGTAAGGCTGCCAAAGCAGTTAATGCAGCCGTGTAGTCATTGTCCGCGAGCGAAGCTTGTGCTTGCGCTGACGCGCTTGTTAGCGCATCGAAAAGCTCGAGCTCTGCAGCTTCTGTCAATAACGCCTTATCAACCGTTGACGGAATGGAACCGTCGACCTTGGCGAGTATGTTGCCAACGCGTTTGTTTGCTGCCGCGAGAGCATCTGCAGCGGGAAGCTTGCGGAACTCTGTAACAGCATTTACGCGACGATCAAAATCGAGCGGACGCGTTGGTCGGCGTGCAAGTACCGCTTGAATCACATCGACGCTAATACCTTGTTCTTGATACCAAGACCGGAAGCGACCGAGCAGGAAATCAACCACATCATTTTCGACGGAGGCTGAAGTCAGCAAATTGCCAAAACTATCCTTAGCAATGCTAACTAACTCAGCTAAATCCAACGATAGCTTTTTCTCGACAATGATTCGCAACAAGCCAATAGCCGCGCGACGCAAAGCAAAGGGGTCACGGTCACCTTTAGGAATCATGCCAATACCGAATATACCAACCAAGGTGTCGAGCTTATCAGCAAGTGCGACTGCTGCACCTTCAATGGACTCTGGTAATGCATCACCGGCAAAACGCGGCAGATAATGTTCATAAATGGCTTCAGCAACACCCTCAGCTTCGCCATCGTTGCGAGCGTAGTGCATACCCATAACGCCCTGTGTTTCTGGGAATTCCAGAACCATTTGTGAGCCAAGGTCTGCTTTACACAGCAAGCCGGCACGCTCGGCAACGTCACTCTTACCGTTTAAGCGAGCAGCAATCGCAGCGGCTACATGGGCAATACGATCACTTTTAGCTTTGATGGACCCAAGGTCTTTTTGGAATAGAACATTATCAAGTGCTGACAGTCGACTCGCTAACGTGACCTTTTTATCGGTTTCGAAAAAGAACTGCGCATCGGCCAGGCGAGGGCGCACGACTTTCTCATTGCCAGAGATAATCTGTTGTGGGTCCTTGCTTTCAATATTGGTGATGAAAATAAACTTCGACAACAAGTTACCGTCGGCATCATGCAGCGGGAAGTAGCGCTGGTCGTCTTTCATGGTGACAATCAAAGGCTCTTTTGGCACTGCCAAAAATGATTCATTAAATGATGCAGACAGCGCAACAGGCCATTCAACTAGAGCTGTGACTTCGTCCACCAAATCATCATCAGCAATGACATGGCCACCAAGCTCCGACGCTAAGGCTTCAATTTTTGAACTGACGATAGCACGACGCTTCGCAAAGTCGGCGATGACCCAAGCTTTCTCCAACACTGCTTCATAGTCATCGGCATGACTAATCGACGTGCCTTCTGGGCAATGGAATCGGTGCCCCTGTAATTGCGTACCCGACTGAATCTCTAATACTTCACCCGCAATCAGTGTATTGCCATAGAGCATGGTAAGTGTATGTACTGGACGAATAAATTGCGCGTCACTACTTCCCCAGCGCATCGGCTTTGGAATAGGGAGCTGTTTTAAAGCTTGCGCTACCAGACCGGGCAATACCGCCGCTAAGCTCTGGCCTTTTTGTTCCGCTTTGTAGAGCAACCACTCACCTTTATCAGTGACTAGACGCTCCGCGTCCTTCACATCGATACCATTACCACGTGCCCAACCTTGCGCTGCTTTGGTCGGTTGACCATCGGCGTCAAACGCCATTTCGACTGCCGGTCCCCGCTTTTCAACAACTTTATCGGGCTGTTGCGCGGCGACATTTTTGATCTGCACTGCCAAGCGACGTGCTGACGCAAAAGGGCGTACATCACCACACGCAAAGTCATTGGACTTTAGTAATTCGGTGAGTCCAGAAGTAAACGCTTCGCTTAGCCCTTTCAGTGCTTTCGGTGGCAGTTCTTCAGTTCCAATTTCTACAAGAAGAGTGTCATGTTGCACGGGTTAAGCTCCTTGCTCAACAAGAGGAAATCCAAGCGCTTCGCGCGCTGCGTAATAAGCTTCGGCACAGCCTTTTGCCATAGTGCGCACACGCAAGATGTAACGCTGTCGTTCGGTTACTGAAATAGCATGACGCGCGTCTAGTAAGTTAAACGCATGCGATGCACGCATCACTTGCTCGTAGGCTGGTAATGGGAGATTGTTTTCCAGAAGCAACTGGCATTCAGTCTCGGCTGCATCAAAACGGTCGAACAGTACTTTCGTATCTGCGAACTCAAAGTTGTAGGTTGATTGCTCCACTTCATTCTGATGGAACACATCACCATAGGTTATTTTGCCACGTGGGCCGTCTGTCCAAACCAGGTCATAGATACTATCGACTCCTTGAATATACATGGCTAGACGCTCTAAACCATAGGTGATTTCACCGGCAACTGGCTTACATTCCAGGCCACCGACCTGTTGGAAGTAGGTAAACTGCGTCACTTCCATACCATTGAGCCAAACTTCCCAACCAAGACCCCAAGCGCCTAGCGTAGGCGATTCCCAGTTATCTTCAACAAAACGAATATCATGTACCAATGGGTCGAAGCCCAGCAGCTTTAATGAGCCTAAGTATAAGTCTTGAATATTGCTCGGCGATGGCTTCAAAATCACCTGAAACTGGTAGTAGTGCTGGAGCCGATTAGGGTTTTCACCGTAACGGCCATCGGTCGGACGGCGGCATGGCTGCACATACGCAAAACTCGCTGGCTCTGGACCAACGGCACGCAAAAAGGTCATGGGATGAAAGGTCCCGGCACCCACTTCCATATCCAGGGGTTGTACTACTGCACATCCTTGTTGCGCCCAATAATCTTGGAGCGCTAGGATGAGCCCTTGAAAGGTTTTTACATCGTAGCTGGCCATGCGGTGATCTCGCGCTGTTTTTTCTAGTAAAGTGGCGTAAATTATACCCTGTGTTGACGCTCGGTTACAGGATACCATGCAAATGACAAAACCCAACGACTACGACCATAAGACTCGCTGCAGTTGGTGTGGCTCTGACCCGCAATATGTGGCTTATCACGATGAGGTGTGGGGGCGGCCGGTTGCCGACTCTCGCGAACTCTTTGAAAAGCTCTGTCTTGATGGTCAGCAAGCTGGTTTGAGCTGGATCACAATCCTCAAGAAACAAGCGAACTATCAACGCGCTTTTGCCGACTTTGTTCCTGAGCGCATTGTCGAGTTACCCGAGTCGTACAAGCTGGAATTGATGGAAAATGCCGGTATCGTCCGCAATCGTCTGAAAATTGAGTCGATCTTTCGCAACGCTCGAGCTTATCTTGCCATGCAGGAGAAAGGGCAGGATTTTGCCGAGTTCTTATGGCAATTTAGCGATGGAACGCCGCGTATTTTCGCTCGACAGGGGCATGACATACCGACATCAGATGCGGTTTCTGATAGCATGGCGAAAGCGTTAAAAAAGGCGGGCTTCAATTTTGTCGGCACGACTATTTGTTACGCATTTATGCAAGCGGTAGGCATGGTGAACGACCATCGTGTGGACTGCCATTGTTACGAACCTGTGTGCAGGGAAATGCGTAACTTCTCACTGTGAGAAAACCATTATTCGTATAACTAACGAGAACTCGAACCATTGCTTATGTTAGAAATTACTTTAGCTGATTATCAAAACCCGAAGCATCGCCAAGCTGTTGTTGCCATGCTCGACGACTACGCTCGTGACCCTATGGGCGGCGGTGAAGCGTTGCCGGAAGCCACTAAAGAAAACCTAGTGGATGAAATGGCGAAGCGTGACTACGTGTTCTCAATTCTGGCATTTGATGACGGCGAGCCTGTTGGTATAGCTAACTGCGTTGAAGGGTTTTCCACCTTTGCCGCACGTCCAGTCATGAACATCCATGATATTGCTGTTATCGAGTCTCATCGTGGTAAAGGTATTGCCAAGCGACTTCTCAATGAAGTGGCAACGTTGGCAGAATTCCGCGGCTGCGTGAAGCTAACCTTAGAAGTCCTACAAGGCAACGAACCAGCGAAACTAGCGTACGAAAAGTTCGGCTTTAAACCCTATCAACTCGATGCATCGATGGGCAAAGCCGAGTTCTGGCAGAAGTACCTGTAACACATAGTGAATAGTAAACAGGGAATAGTGAATAGAAGGGAATAGTGAACAGAAGGGAATAGTGAACAGAAAGGCGGCTGATGGACGTGAGGCTATTATCTGTTCACCGTTCACTATTCACTAGTCGTTACTGGATCGAGGCGAGATGAGCGACAGCACCTTACCGAAACAAGACATAGCTTCAACGTTGGATACGCTCGGCTTGCGTTGTCCGGAGCCGGTGATGCTGGTTCGTGTTGCCATTCGTAAGCTGCAAGTGGGCGATGTGCTAGAAGTCATTGCTGACGACCCAGCCACCACGCGCGATATTCCGAGCTTTTGCCGCTTTATGGATCATGAGCTACTAGCAGCGGAGACGTCTGCTGCTCCCTATCGCTACCTAATCCGCAAGCAGTGATTGGTGGCGAAGAGCGTTGTTCGTTGTTCGTCCGCTACGCTCTTCGTTGGTCGACGTGAAGCCGCTACTGGCTACTAGATATTAGCTATTAGAAAACCAGATTGGCTCGCACGACCAACGAATAACGACCAACGACCAACGAATAACGACACACAGCTAGTAATACCACGATCTGTATTTTCTAATATCGAGTATCCAGTAGCCAGTAATTTCATTTCGCGAAGAAGCGGCGTTCGATTGCGATGCCGATAATTCCGCCGACGAACAGAAATAAGCCGAGAGCTTGCAGAATGCCATTGATGGGTCTTATTTGTTCAACATTACCAGAACGGTAATAAGTGCGCTGAAAGTCTGGGTTATTTGCTTCTTTGGCTGGAATTGTGAATTGTATGCCGCGATTTTCAGGCAATATTAAGGTGTCAGGATTTTCTCGTTTTGCCATCTCCTTTTGCATCTCGATGACTTCATCGTGCATATAATGCATTTCCCGCCAATTCTTAAACAAATTTGGGTTTTCTCCTGGTAATAGAATTCCGGGGGAGATGTATTGATAGGCTTGCTCTGGGAAGAGGAGCTTGGTGTAGCCGAGATAGAACAAGGGCACCGAAAGTGCGACTAGTAGACTACACGTCAATAACCACGAGCGGCGAT
>DASSWH010000138.1:0-5448 GCA_035705175.1 Pseudidiomarina sp. | reverse complement strand
GGCGGGAGGCGTGCTGGCAGGAACGTTAGCGGGCATGCTCGGCATCGGCGGTGGCCTTATTATCGTTCCGTTACTGATTTATCTTTTGCCGATTCTCGGTGTGGACCCGCAATTGGTCGTACAAGTGGCTGTGGCGACATCACTGGCCACTATTGTCATGACTACACTCAGCTCTGCGCGGTCGCATTTGCGTCATGGGCAAGTGAGCTTCTTTTGGGTTCGTCGCCTGATCCCTGGCCTCATGGTCGGTGCCGTATGTGGTGCCTGGCTGGCCACTCAATTAAAGCCCGAATGGTTGCAACGTATTTTCGCCATTGTGTTGATGGCGTTGTCAATCCGGATGCTGTTACCGCAACGTTCAGGAGAACCACTCACCGATGTCTCGAAGCGCTTGATGGGATTAATAAGCGCAGGTATGGGCACCTTGTCCGCTTTGGTTGGAATTGGCGGCGGCTCTTTGACTGTACCCTTGCTCCAGCGTTTGCATGTGCCTATTCGACAAGCTATCGCGGTTTCGTCGGTCGGTAGTCTGAGTATCGGTCTCAGCGCAGTCATCGCATTTATTGTGTTGGGGCAACAACTTGAGAATAATTCTGGGCTCTTTGGTTACGTTCATTTTGAAGCATGGTTGGCAATTTCAATTAGTTCGGTATTATTTGCCCCTATTGGTGCCTCTCTGGCACAAAAAATACCCGTAAAGCATTTACAGCGGTTCTTTGCCGCTTTTTTAGTCATCATCGCCGTTAAACTAGTTATAGGATAATTCATGTCGAGCACCGCTTTTTTGCAGCATCCGAATATCGACCCCATCATATTTGGCTTTGAACTATTCGGTTTCGACCTCGCGTTGCGGTGGTATGGACTCACCTATTTAATCGGCTTCTTCTTTGCGTGGTACTGGGGTAATCGGCAATGCAAAATGGCCCATTACAAGGCGCACGGCTGGACTGAAAAAGTATTCGGCGATGTCTTGTTCTGGGGTTTTGTCGGCGTGATTTTAGGTGGCCGTGTCGGGTACGTGCTTTTCTATCAATTCGAATACTTTATCAGTAACCCTCTCTATTTGTTTAATTTTGGCAGTGGCGGCATGTCCTTCCATGGTGGCATGCTCGGCGTAATCGCCGTGCTCGCTTTGTATGCTCGTCAGCTCAACATGTCTTTGTTGCGCATCGGTGACTTTATCGCGCCACTGGTCCCGATTGGTCTGGGTATGGGGCGTATCGGTAATTTCATTAATGGTGAACTTTGGGGTCGTGTTACCGATGTGCCCTGGGCGATGATATTTCCGGCTGCAGGTCCTGAGCCGCGGCACCCATCACAGCTCTACCAAGCCACCTTGGAAGGCTTTGTACTCTTTGCCATTCTTGCTTGGTACTCGCGCAAGCCACGGCCAACCGGTGCTGTCGGTGGGCTGTTCCTACTCGGCTATGGAGTCGCACGTTTCGCAGTTGAATTCGCGCGGCAGCCGGATGCCCATTTAGGACTGTTGTCGTTAGGAATGTCGATGGGGCAATGGTTATCGTTGCCGATGATTATTATCGGTGCGGGTATTATGATTATCGCACACAAACGCCAACTTCCAACGCAACCAGCCGGCAAGCCAGCTGGCAAAAAGGGTTAGGCATGAAACAATATTTAGAGTTATGTCGACGTATTGTCGATGAGGGCGAGTGGGTCACCAATGAACGTACCGGAAAACGATGTTTGACGGTTATTAATGCTGATCTGGAATACGATGTCGGCGGCAATCAATTTCCTCTGATTACTACCCGTAAAAGTTATTGGAAGGCGGCCATTGCGGAACTTATTGGTTACATTCGTGGCTATGATAATGCGGCGGATTTTCGTCGTATCGGTACTAAAACATGGGACGCAAACTCGAATCTAAACGAAGCGTGGCTACATAATCCGTATCGTAAAGGTGAGGACGATATGGGCCGCGTGTACGGTGTGCAAGGGCGCGCTTGGGCGAAGCCTGATGGTGGGGTCGTCGATCAGTTGCAAAAAGTCGTCGACAATTTGAGTCGTGGAATAGATGACCGTGGCGAAATCATCAGCTTTTACAATCCTGGCGAATTTCATATGGGATGCTTACGCCCATGCATGCATACGCATAATTTTTCATTGTTAGGCGATACTCTCTATTTGACCAGCTTTCAGCGTTCGTGTGACGTACCACTGGGGTTAAACTTTAATCAAATCCAAGTGTTCACATTTCTAGCCCTCGTGGCCCAAATAACAGGCCACAAACCGGGCCGCGCTTACCATAAAATTGTCAACGCTCACATTTACGAAGACCAATTGGCCTTAATGCGAGATGTGCAATTAAAACGTGAACCCTATCCGTCACCACAGCTTCACATCAATCCGGCTATCAAATCACTGAACGATTTGGAAACCTGGGTCACGATGGATGATTTTGAGGTAACGGGATATCGGTATCACGAGCCAATCGCGTATCCCTTCTCAGTCTAAGTGACAGTGAATGGTGAATAGTGATCAGTGAACAGTGAAATCAGCTCAGCGTAACTCACCAACCGTTTGGTATTTTCTATTACCTATTCACTGTTTACTTTTCACTAGTTTTTTCAGGAGCAGGGCGGTGGCGTGCATCGCAAAGGTGGTTGTTACCACCATCGACGCTCCAAAGCCGGTATTGCAGTCCATGCGCATCGAACCGGCGCCAGGTTTTGCGTGACTCCAGTTCCCATCGCCAGTGGGGTAACGTAATTGCTCAGTCGAATAAACGGCGGTGACGCCAAAATTACGTTGCGGATTCTTGCTGAAGTTGTAGTCGCGACGCAGTAAAGAGCGCACTTTGGCCAATAATGGATCTTGCGTCGCTTTGGCCAAGTCGCTGCTGCGAATTTGACTTGGATCGATTTGGCCGCCGGCACCACCGCAAGTGACTAACGGTAACTTACGGCGTTTACACCAGGCCATCAGTGCGGCTTTCACCATCACGCTGTCCACTGCATCCAGAACCGCTGTCACAGGTTCGCCTAAATAGGTACCGAGGTTGTCGAGCGTTAAGAAGTCGTCGATGACTCGAACGTTGCATTCAGGATTGATATCACGGACTCGTGCGGCTAATACGTCGGTCTTAAGCTGACCGATCGTGCTGCTTAAAGCAGGAAGTTGTCGGTTGATGTTGGTCAGGCAGATATCATCCATATCGATCAGCGTCAACGCACCCACGCCAGAACGAGCAAGCGCTTCAACCGCCCACGAGCCGACACCACCTAAGCCAATGATCGCAATATGCTGGCGTTGAAAAGCTGCCAGTGCTTGAGCACCATATACACGCTCAATACCACCAAACCGCATTGTTTATTCCTCAAAATTTAAATACGTTATTCGCTATTCGTTATACGTTATTCGTTATTCGATCTTAGATTCTAATATAGCCTTAAACGACCAACGACCAACGACCAACGACCAACGACCAACGACCAACGACTAGCGCTCTTTAATAGCTAGCAGTACCGAGCGGAGGCCATTGCGGCGCGAGGCCGTCAGGAAGGCTCCCAACCCTACGCGTTGCAGATGTGCATCCAGATCGTACGCAGCTACTTGTGCGCGAGTGGCGCCGTCTAGGGCGCTCGCGACGATCAAAAGCAACGCTTTGACGACGCGTGCCTCACTGTCCACGCTCAGTTTTAGGCGACCATCTGTCGTGTCATTGACCATCATCCACACGCGAGCTTCACAGCCAAAGCGCTCATTCTCTGGGCTTCGCTCAGTAGCGCTAAAAGCTGGCGTCGAACGGCTCAGCTGCACCAAATAGCGCATACTTTGCTCGCGGCCGCCAATCAACAGGGCCTGCTCGGATAGATCGGTTTCGTTCAATTTCCCGTAAACAGACATAGACAGGCTTTTCCTTGTTGAACAGTGCCAAAAATCACGCGAATAGTACCATTTTTACCCTGAAAAATGTTAATCTGCGCGCTGTCTAAGCAATATTATCCACTGAAGTTAGTTCATTCAGCAAAACAGGAACGACAACATGAAAGTATTAGTGGCGGTAAAACGCGTCATTGATTACAACGTGAAGGTGCGGGTCAAGGCTGACCAATCTGACGTTGATCTCGCAAATGTGAAAATGGCGCTCAACCCATTCTGCGAAATTGCGGTTGAAGAAGCCGTACGTCTGAAAGAGAAAGGCATCGCTGAAGAAGTCGTTGTAGTCTCGATCGGTCCGAAAGCAGTGCAAGAACAAATGCGCACCGCGATGGCGCTCGGCGCCGACCGCGGCATTCATGTCGAGACCGATGATCTTCCCGATAGCCTTGCTGTTGCCAAGTTACTGAAAGGTGTGGTGGAAAAAGAACAACCGCAATTGATCATTTTGGGTAAACAGGCGATTGATTCTGACAATAATCAGACCGGACAAATGCTAGGCGCGCTGACGGGAATGCCGCAAGGTACCTTTGCTTCAAAAGTCGACGTTGAGAGTAATACGGTGAGTGTGACACGTGAGGTTGATGGCGGGTTGCAAACCGTGAAGTTGCAATTGCCAGCGATAGTGACCACGGATCTTCGCTTAAATGAGCCGCGTTATGCCTCATTACCGAATATCATGAAAGCAAAACGTAAGCCGCTCGATACCCTGACGCCTGACGATTTAGGTGTAGCCGTGAAGCGGACCGTGAAAGTTTTGAAAGTCGAAGCCCCAGCAGAACGCAGTGCAGGTGTGAAAGTTGCTGACGTTGCTGAGTTGGTTGATAAATTAAAGAATGAGGCAAAAGTGATATGAGCATTCTCGTTATTGCCGAACACAACAATAGTGAATTAAACCCAGCGACGCTGAAAACTCTGGCCGCTGCGCAAGCCATTGGTGGTGACATCGATGTGTTGGTCGCAGGTGATGGGTGCCAAGCTGTGGCTGAAGAAGCCAGCAATATTGGCGGCGTCAATAAAGTATTGTGCGCAAGCAATACTGCCTACGGTCATTTCTTGGCAGAAAACCTCGGTGCCCTCGTAGCTGAGTTGGGTCAAGGCTACAGTCACATTTTGGCACCAGCCACCACCACGGGTAAGAATTTCATGCCGCGGGTTGCTGCATTGCTGGATGTTGCACAAGTGTCCGACATTATCGCAGTTGAGAGCGCGGATACCTTCAAGCGTCCTATTTATGCAGGTAACGCTATTGCGACCGTGCAATCGGAAGATGCCATCAAGGTGATTACGGTGCGAGCAACTGCATTTGATGCCGTATCTGCTGAAGGGGGCAGTGCCGCAATCGAGAATGTGGATGCTGCCCATAGCAGTGACAAATCGGAATTTGTTGGTGAAGAACTGGCGCAATCGGAGCGTCCAGAGCTGACTGCTGCCCGTGTCGTTATCTCCGGTGGTCGTGGCATGCAAAACGGTGAGAACTTCCACTTACTCGAAAAAGTAGCGGATAAATTGGGTGCTGCCGTCGGTGCATCGCGCGCCGCCGTCGAT
>DASSWH010000137.1:0-4754 GCA_035705175.1 Pseudidiomarina sp. | reverse complement strand
CCGTTTAACTAAACCACGCATGGTGTTCGACTTCGGGTCGGATGGCGATGCGGCCTAACTTGAGGTCTCCCAGATGAAAGATGGTATTCACCCTAATTATGTAGATCTGAACGTCAGCTGCTCATGCGGTAACTCGTTTGTCACTAAATCCACCAAAGGCGGCGACTTGCACTTGGACGTATGTTCAGAGTGTCACCCGTTCTACACTGGTAAGCAGCGCATCATGGATACTGGTGGTCGTATCGACAAGTTCCAGAAACGTTTCAGCGTATTGGGCGGTAAGAAATCGTCTTAAAATAGATGGTTCTGTCCAGAAATTGAAGAAAGGCGCCAAAAGGCGCCTTTTTTTATAGCCCGCATACAGCTACGCCAATACTCACCGCAAATAGCACTGTGCACTTTTCGTGCATCAGGTAAGATTTGTTATTCATCCAATACCCTCTACAATGGCAGTCATACAATTTATTCTCGCTATCAGGATTGCACAGAATGACTGACTTTCGGCAACAAGCTCTCGACTACCACGCTCTTCCAACGCCCGGCAAAATCAGTATCGAACTGACCAAGCCAGCCGAAACCAGCAAGGATTTAGCATTGGCTTACAGTCCAGGTGTTGCAGAGCCTGTACGTGCGATCGCTGAAAATCCAGAGGATGTCTACAAGTACACAGCCAAAGGCAATATGGTCGCGGTTATTTCAAATGGTACCGCTATTCTTGGACTCGGGAATCTTGGCCCGATGGCGGCAAAACCCGTGATGGAAGGTAAAGCATTGCTATTCAAACGCTTTGCTGGACTGGATTCGATTGATATTGAAGTGACACATCGCACTACTCAAGACTTCATCAATACGGTCGCGAACATTGCCGACAGTTTTGGTGGGGTGAATCTCGAGGATATCAAGGCGCCGGAGTGTTTCGAAATTGAACAAGCGTTAATTGAGCGCTGTGACGTTCCTATTTTTCATGATGACCAACATGGCACCGCCATTGTTACTGCTGCCGGCTTATTGAATGCGCTTGAGATTCAAGGAAAAGAGTTACGTAAGGCACAAATCGTATGCTTAGGCGCGGGCGCTGCAGCAATAGCCTGTATGGAATTACTGATCAAATGTGGTGCGCAACGCGAGCACATTTATATGTTGGATTCCAAAGGCGTCATCCATACACGCCGTGAAGACTTGAATGAATATAAAGCGTTGTTTGCCAACAATACGGATAAGCGAACGTTAGAAGAGGTTATATCTGAAGCCGATGTGTTTATTGGTGTATCAGGACCTAATTTGCTCAGCGTTGAAGCACTGCAGCTAATGGCTCCGAACCCAATTGTGTTCGCCTGTTCGAACCCTGACCCCGAAATAAAGCCAGAGCTAGCGATGGCAGCGCGTGATGATTTGATTATTGCCACCGGTCGTTCTGATTATCCAAATCAGGTGAATAACGTTCTGTGTTTCCCGTTTATTTTCCGAGGTGCACTGGATGTCCGTGCGCGCATGATTAATGATGAAATGAAGATAGCCGCGGTAACAGCCATTCGCGAATTAGCCAAAGAGCCCGTTCCAGACTCAGTTCTCAAAGCGGCCGGCATCGACAAGCTCGAATTTGGTAAAGACTACATTATTCCGAAGCCTATCGACCCACGTCTGAAAACTCGGGTATCGCGCGCCGTAGCCGAAGCTGCGGTTGAATCGGGCGCTTCTCGTATCGACTTGCCAAAGAATTACATGGTTGAGTAAATCTGCAGCATCCACAAAAAAGGCGCCTCAATGGCGCCTTTTTATTGTGCTTAATACTTAGAAACGATAGCTCAACGTTGCATGTAAGTCGCTAATAGACTCGTCCAATTGATAACTACGGTAACCCACACCAAGCGTCCAATGTTTGTTCAGTTTGAGTCCAGCCGCAAGACCAAAATACAGATCCGAACCGTCTTCTGAGCTTCGGAAAACTTGTGTGGCCGACTGACTTTCCAAATCTGATTCCCAAGCAAACAGACCACCATTCACGCTAAAACTCCACTGCTCGTTTTCAATAAACGCGTAGCTCGCTCCTAACGTGACACCACTTGCAAGAATTGGCTGCAAGCCAACCAACTCACTAAATAATGTCTCAGGGTTTACTGACTCGACACTATATGATGCTGAACCCTCACCGAGGTCCTGATATCCAATTTCTGCGATCAAACTATCTGTGACCGAATAACCGACTGTAAAGCCAAGTGATGAGTCGGAATAATCACTACTGATTAGCGATGCAGAAGATGGCAATTGAGCGATGAAATCCTGATCATTCCCCTGTGCCTCTGCTTGCCCCGCAGCAATGGTGACATGCCATTTGACATGCTCTTGCGCGTGCCCAATCTGGGAGAAACTCAACAACAGTAAACTTCCTAAAACCAATTTACTTCCATATAACATCGATTCTCGTTGCATGACGACATTCCTAAGCTTCATTTTTGTGTTGATGACTTGGGCGCAGCACCGGCTGGACTGCTACAAAAGACTACTAGAGTGTACAACGAAAATATGAAACCTGCTCTTTCTCTTAATTATGCATATTTATGCTTGTTTTATAGATTTATATTCATTAAAATCCACTCATATTGATTGATAAGGTGACGTGGTGACCAGTAGCAACCCACAGACAATTCCATGCGCAGTGTTCGGAGCCAGTGGCTATACCGGCATTGAATTGGTGTGGCTACTCCAACAGCATCCGCACTTTCACCTTGTTCACGCGTTTACCTCCAGCGCACGCACGGCAGAAGCAGCCGCAGCCTTGTACCCACAGTTACAGGGTCGGTTGGATGTAATTCTGCAACCTTGGCACTCGGATCTGTTGATTTCCCTTGGTCAGCAGGTTCGAGTGATTTTTTTAGCATTACCTCATGAAGCCAGTGCGGAGCTAGCTCCACGGCTTATTGAACAAGGTATTATCGTGTTTGATTTATCAGGCGCGTTTAGGCTGCGCGATGAAACTCTGCATCAAGCAACGTATGGGTTCACGCGAGAACTTGCGGATATCCACTCCGTTCCATACGGCATAGCCGAATTTACTCAGCTAAAAGGTACCGAACCTCTGGTCGCAGTAGCCGGTTGTTATCCAACCGCAGCTGGACTTGGTTTGAAGCCGATCACGAAACTGTTACGAAAAGACTGCACACCATTTATTAGTGCAGTAAGCGGCGTTTCGGGTGCTGGACGGAAAGCCAATCTGACCACGCAATTTGCTGAGGTTAGTTTGCAAGCCTATGGCGTCACGACGCATCGTCATCAACCAGAAATTAGCCAATTCGTGGAACGTGATGTCGTGTTTGTTCCTCACTTGGGTAATTTCAAACGCGGTATTGTCGCGACTATCTATGCACAACTTGCCGACGATGCTTCGATCCAAGACGTCGAGTCAGCCTTTTTAGAAGCTTACGACTCACAGCCACTTATCCGCATAGCGAAGCAGCCTCCAGCGCAGGCACACATCGATCGCACACCATTTGCCGACGTGTATTGGCAAGTTCAGAATCAACACATCGTTATCTGTGTCGCCATTGATAATCTGCTCAAAGGCGCGGCCTCTCAAGCGGTCCAACTTGCTAATCAATATTTTGGGCTCAGCACCGAAACCGGACTGTCGCAGTCTACGGGGGTGGTATGACAACGCCTCTGGTCATCAAACTTGGTGGACGTGCATTGCAAGATGCGACAGCACTTGAACATGTGCTCACCATATTGGTTCGACTAGCTTCGATTCGCACACTGGTGGTTGTTCATGGTGGCGGCGATCAAGTCCAACAGCAGCTCGAACAGCTGGGTTTTCAGAGTACCAAAGTAGCTGGTCAACGGGTTACTTTGGAAAGCCACATGCCGATAGTGGCAGGTGTGCTTGCGGGCGATGTGAACTCTGCTTTGTGCGCGGTAGGGCAGAAGCTTGGATTAAATACCGTCGGCCTCACGCTATTTGCTGGTCACTCCATTCGTTGTTCGATCAATAGCGAGCTTGGTGCTGTTGGCAACCCCGAGCCGAACGATGCCACCCTATTGCAGTTATTGCTCGACCAGAATTTTGTTCCGGTCATCAGCTCTATTGGGGTTAATGCCGAAGGTCAACGCCTCAATGTGAACGCTGATCTAGCAGCCGCAGCTGTCGCACAGTTGCTACATGCCGATCTTATTCTACTGACCGATGTCCCTGGCATTCTTGATCAACAAGGACAACTCATCGACACCATCCGCGCCGATCAAGCCGAAGCCTTATTGGCCGATGGCACCATTCGTGACGGTATGGTGGTCAAACTCAATGCGGCGCTAGCCGCAGCTAAAGCCTCGCGACGAAGCATCGCGGTGGCCGGCTGGCAAGATGCCACAGCGCTAACCCGATTGGCAAAGGGTGAAGCAGCCGGAACCCGCATTCGCATCGACTAACGCCACTCTTTAACTCTTAAACACGACAAAAAGTGAATCGAATTCATGCATGACTTATTGCAACTGCGCGATTTAACCGCGCAACAGGCTGACGCGTTACTGCAGCTCAGCCATACCATCAAACAACGCCCTGCAGCTTGGAGCCAAGTCCTGCACGGTAAAAGTATTGCGCTGTTATTTGAAAAGCCATCTTTGCGCACGCGCGCTAGCTTTGCGGCGGGCATTAATCGCTTGGGCGGACATAGTATTTATCTAGAAGCCGCTGGCCTGATGGGTGAGCGTGAACCGGCAAGCGATGTTGGCGCTAACTTAGCCCTATGGCATGACGCTATTGTTGC
>DASSWH010000136.1:0-3246 GCA_035705175.1 Pseudidiomarina sp. | reverse complement strand
AGCCGCAGGAGGTGGTGTGTTTACTCCTCTGGGATTAGTGCCAGCGCAGCGACAGTTTACGGTGATTGGTATTGTGGCGATGCAGTCTGAGGCAGATAGTCAATTGCTGCTCTTGCATGGCGCCGATGTCGCGCGTTTATTGAGGATGGCACCAAATAGCATTACTGAGTTACGCTATTATTTTAATGACCCATTTTTGGCGCTTCCAGCGCAGCAAGCGTTGAACACTTGGTTTGTTGAGACTGAGCGGAATCTGGAAACGGTCAGTTGGCGCGAGGCTTACGGTGAACTTTTTGACGCGGTGGCGCTGGAGAAACGCATGGTCAGTCTGATGTTGGGTCTTATCATCGCTGTCGCTGCGTTCAACATTGTGTCGGCGCTCATGATGATGATTCAAGATAAACGTGCAGATATCGCGATATTACAGACAATGGGAATGCGTCGTCGCGGTATCCAGCTGATGTTTTTATTGCAAGGTATGCATAACGGTGTGATTGGAAGCCTGATCGGCTTACTGATAGGACTTGCTGGGAGCTGGTGGATCAATGATCTCATTGCTGTTCTGGGAGTGGATATGAGCTTGGTCGGGGGGAGTGGCTTGCCAGTGGTCATAGATACTCGGCAAATCGCGTGGATTCTGGTTGCGGCATGTGCTCTAAGTATTGTCGCGACGGTTTATCCGGCGTGGCGAGCAAGCCGCATTTTGCCCGCACAAGCGTTACGCTACGAATAAGGATAAGTATGACTGCATCAAGTTCAGCACCGTTACTCGAATGTCGCAATCTTGGGCGTGTATATGCTGATGGGCATCAACAGTTAGAGGTTTTAAAGAGCGTTAATTTCAGCATTGCCGCCGGTGAACTGATGGCAATTGTGGGAAGTTCGGGTTCTGGCAAGAGCACTTTGCTGCATATGTTAGGGGGCCTTGATAAACCAAGTACCGGCGAGGTGTTGTTTCGCAATCAAACGATTAGCCGATGGTCTGGCAATAAACTGGCAGACTGGCGCAATCAAGAGCTGGGCTTCATCTACCAGTTTCATCATTTACTGCCTGAGTTTACTGCATTGGAAAATGTTGCTATGCCGTTGTGGATTGCAGGGCAACAACGCTCAGAAGCACTTAAAATAGCGCAGCAATGGTTGGTTAAGGTGGGTTTGTCCGAGCGTCAACATCATCGACCCAGCGAGTTATCCGGTGGCGAGCGACAACGGGTTGCGATTGCGCGCGCTGTGGTAAATGAACCGGCTGTGGTGCTTGCTGACGAGCCGACCGGTAATTTAGATGCAACAACGGCCACGCAAGTGTTTGAGTTAATGCTTAAACTAAATGCTGAGCTCGATACGGCATTTGTAATTGTGACACACGATCAATCACTCGCTGCGAAGTTACCGAGAGCCTTGCAATTGCAGCAGGGTCGACTAGTCGCTGCGGCTTTGGACCCACAAACATGCGTTTAGATTGGTTTGTTGCGCAACGGTTTCGTCGCTATCGAGCGAGTGGTGATGGCCCTGCGCAAGGATTTCTGAGCTTTATTTCAGCATCATCAACGGTCGGTATAGCGCTAGGCTGCAGTGTTTTTATTGCGGCTCTCAGCGTCATGAATGGATTTTCGCAGTTGCTTGAGAATCGTTTTTTACAATTGATTCCTCATATTGAAATTACAGCGGTCGATGGTGAGATTGATAACGTTAACGTCGCAGTCGAACAAATATTAAAGCACCCCAAGACAGTCAGTGCCCGGCCTACTATTAAGAGTCAAGCGATGGTGCAGCGGGGGAGTGATTTCGTCGGTATGCAATTGCAAGGGGTAGATTTGAGTCAATCACAACCCATTGAACAGTATACTGAGCCGATGAGTTGGAAGCGTCTTCAACAACCACGGCAGTTGATTTTGGGGAGCGGACTGGCGGATAAACTGGGTGTTGAAGTAGGTGACTCGCTCACATTGCTGGTCGCAGAGCAAAATAGCTTTTCACAGCCGCGTCGGCTTCAAGCGCAAGTCGCTGGTACCTTTACCTTTGGTGGTCAGGTGGATCATCAACTGGCGTATACAAGTTTGGACACTGCGCGTGAGTTGGCTGGTATTAACCAGGTAGCCGCATCGATTGAAATTACAGTGGACGATATTTATTCCGCACAACAAGTGAGTTTTGAGATTGGTCAGTCTATTTCTGAACATGTGTATTTAGATCACTGGATGCGAGCTCAAGGTCATCTATATCGGGATATCCAGCTGGTACGGTTAGTGATGTACGTGGTCCTTTCGTTAGTGCTAGCAGTGGCGTGCTTTAATATTGTGTCGACATTAATTATGACGGTGCAAGATAAACAGCGGCAAGTTGGGATTTTACGCACCATGGGTATGCGAGCAGCGACGGTGCAACGATTATTCATTTGGCATGGCTTACTGAATGGTTTGTGGGGAATCGTATTTGGTATTTTGGGTGGTCTGACGTTAACGGCAACATTGCCTTATCTATTTGCAAGTTGGCAACATCTAACAGGTGAATCACTGCTCGCTAGTGATGTTTATTTTATTGCCGAAATTCCAGTCGCCTTGCAGGGGCTAGATGTCGCAATTGTGGTGGCTGTTGCACTGGTTATGAGTTTGGTCGCGACACTGTATCCAGCTTGGCGCGCGGCACGACTAGAGATAATTCAGTCGCTCGACTGATCGGATTTTGATTTCGGGTGTGGCAAACGTTGGCGCATTCGCTTTGCACGTTCTTTCCATGCGGCAATTACGGACTGGCGCCACAGAATTCGAATCGCAAAGTAACCGGTGATACTACTGACGACACCGACAATCAAGCACCCTAATAAAAATGCAGGCCCTATCGTCGAAATACTGTTGCCTAACCAAGCCCAAGACAGCTCAAATGCAAATGGCTGTGGCGGCTGACTCAGGATCCATGCACCGAGCTTGTAGCACAAATAAAATAATGGCGGCATAGTGATGGGATTGGATACCCAGACCATAGCGACGGACAGTGGCAAGTTGACGCGAAAAGGAATCGCAGCAGCTGCTGCTAAGAACATCTGAAATGGCACTGGGATAAAGGCGCAAAATAGGCCAACCGCGAAAGCTCCGGCAGCAGAGCGTCGATTTAAATGCCACAAATTGGCGTCATGAAGTAAACGGCCAAAGATCTTCATGCTCCGACTGCTTTTAATGCTGTCGTGGCTGGGCATGATGCTTTTCATAAACTTCTTTGGCATGTCTAACCTAGTTTATCACTACGTGA
>DASSWH010000135.1:0-4293 GCA_035705175.1 Pseudidiomarina sp. | reverse complement strand
CATGATTGTTGATGGTCAAATGGTAAATACCATTACGTTGACAATGAATGGTGTGGTCGCTCCAAATGCGCAAACGGGTGCGATGGCTTCTAGTTTTATCAATGCATCGATTCCTGACGAAGCACCACCGCAAGGTGTGTTTGCACCACTATGGTCCGATTTTGTGATTGGTGGTGAAGCAGGTAGCGAAATTCGTTATGGCGTACTGAATGCTGGCGCAGACTCATGGTTTGTATGGGAATACGCGAATGCACGCTTGTACGGCGATGAGGGCCCTGACCGCTATTCATTCGCTGTATGGGTGAAACTGGGAACAGATGAAGTGTATTACAACTACATCAACATTCCAGGAACGCCGGAATTCGCGACTGTTGGTGTTGAATCACTGGATGGAACCTTTGGTACGCAACTGTTCTATGATGGCGAAGGTACCATGCCAACTTCAGGAACGGCATATCGTGCGCAAGCCATCAGTGGTGAACGTGCCGCGGTTGAGATTGATTATGATCTCCAAGTTGACACCATTGCGGATGCAATGCCTGGCAGCGCGTCTGGTCCGAAGAACACCGTCCTGACTGTTGACCTGAGCTCAGTATTGACAGCTACGGGTCGAGATATTCTGACGTTGATGGATGTGAGTTCAGCCGATCAGAGTTACTCTGCAGCAGCGGTTCAATCGTTCGATGTTGACGGCGACCTAGCTCTGGAAGTTGTGTCACAAGGTGACGGTGGTATCGCTAGTGTGGACGGTGGAAACCTCGTGTTTACTCCATCCGCTGAGTTTGTCGGTACGGCGGAAGTTGAATACCGCGCAGTTGATGCTGCGGGTAATCCAACCACCACCGAAACGGTCACCTTTGAGCTGTTTAACCAAGCACCAGAAGCTGTGGTGAGTGGTTCGGCAGCAGCTGCACGACCTGGTGACGTCATTACCCTATCGGCAGCATTGTCTGACGATCCTGATGGTGATGATTTAACTTATACTTGGGCACAGTCGGGTAATACGTCGGTTCAGTTGAGCTCGACCACTGGTTCCAGTGTGAGCTTCACCGCTCCCGATGTAGACCAAAACTACGTGATTACGTTTACCGTAACTGCAAGCGATGGTGACTTATCGGATACCGCTACGGTACAGGTGCAATTACAACCTGAACCATCAAGTGGTTCGTTCGGTTGGATTGTAACGCTATTGGTTCTGCCTTTAGCCTTGCTGCGCCGCCGTCGCCTAGCGTAAGCTAAGCTACAGTGAAAGACCCCAGCCCGCGGTGTGCAACACTGCGGGCTTTTTTTTGAGAGGAGAACAGGATGAAAAAAATTCTATCGATGACTTCTGTGGCTATTTCTGCACTGTTATTGTTTGCGTGCAGTGAAAAGCATACTGACACACGAGAGCCAGCTGCAGAACAAGAACAAATTGTCGACGCTGAAGCGATGGCTATCGAGAACATGGATGCCGAACAAGCGGGTGCCAAACTGGCTGAAATGAATAACGCGATTCGTAGTATGGTCGGTGTGGCAGCGGCGACCAATTTATCACAATGTCGTATGCTCGAAGTGGGTGCGCGGCCTTGCGGTGGTCCTGAATACTATATCGCATACTCTACTGAGAATGTTGATCCAGAGACCATCGAGACCATGGCAGAAGAGTACACCGAACTGCGCCGTTGGTTGAATGAAGAACAACAAATGATGGGTACCTGTGAGGTCATCCCAGAGCCCAAACTCAGCCTACAAGGTGGCGTTTGCCGCGCACTTCCCACCGAAACTATGTAGATCTGTTGCTCCAATAGCGTCGCGGTTAGCCGCGACGTTGCTGGATGTGCTTGAGGAGTGCCTTGAGCGCAGCAGGTTTGACTGGCTTGGCGAGGAAGTGTAATTGCTGTTCGCGCGCCTGCCGGCGCAAGTTGTCGTCGCGCATGGCAGTAACCAAGGCTGCTGGCACGGAATCGCCCCATTGCTCGCGTAAGGCTCTGCACAGGCTGAGCCCATCGTGAGCGTCATCACCCAATTGATAATCCAGCAGCAACCCATCGGGGCGCTCGTGAGAGCGAGCATAGGCCAACGCGGTATCGCTAGTACAGAACGTTTCAACTTCACAATTCCATTTTTCCAGCAGTGCACGCAACGCTGCTAGATTTTCTTGGTCGTCATCCACACAAATAAGTAGGAGACGTTCCGTGGGCGAACTTGCGGTTTCGGTGGGTGGACGTTCATCAATCAACTCGGCATTACCGAGTGGCACGGTCACCGAGAAGCAACTACCAAATCCTTCACGCGTCTGCAGTTTCAGCGCACAGCGCAGTTGCTCACTCATTCGTTTGGCGACCGAAAGTCCGAGCCCAACACCTTCCACGCGAGTATTTTGGCCGCGGTAAAAGGCATCAAATATGCGGTGCTGTTGCTGTGAGGTGATGCCCGGACCGGTGTCCCAGACAGCAATTTGTAATTGCTCGCCGCGACGGCGCACACCCAATAAAACCTTGCCGTGTTCTTTATTATATTTAATCGCATTCGACAGAAAATTTTGAATAATTCGACGCAAGTAGGTGGGGTCAGTGAGTACCACACCATCTTGCAAGCGCGCCTTAAACTGAATGTGTTTTTGCTGCGCCAACACGTTGTACTCGTGGATGAGCGGCTGCAGTATCGTATCCAAGCGCACATGGCGGAATGTGGGTTGCAACGCACCTTGGTCCATTTTGGCGATTTGTAGGAGCGTCGACAGCAAATGTTCCGTAGAGGCGAGCGCCGTATCGAGCTTCTGTAGCAGTTGATCATTGGCTGGCGTCAGGCTGGTCTCATCAACGGCTGACAAATATAAGCGTGCGGCATTGAGTGGCTGCAGGATATCGTGACTGGCTAACGCTAAGAATCGCGTTTTCGAAGCATTGGCTTCCTCAGCTTCGAGTTTGGCTTGTTTCAGCTCTACTTCTACTTTCCGACGACGCTCAATTTCTTCGGTCAGCTCATTATTGATTTCACGGATTTTGCGCTGGCGCACATGAATACGTTGCTCCAGATCGATATTGGCTTCTTCTAAAGCCTGCGCGGTTTCAACGTGCTCAGTAATGTCGGTGAAAGAAGTCACGAAACCACCGTTGGGGAGCGGGTTACCGACCATTTCAATGACGCGGCCATCACCGCGGCGGCGAATAAAGCGGTGCGGCGAACCCATCTGCATATAGTTCAGTCGTTTGGCCACGAGTTCGTCAATATCGCCAGGGCCACATTCACCGCGCTCCGCGTTATAACGAATGAGGGTCGCAATCGGCTGCCCCGGTTTTACCATTCCTTCTGGATACTCGAAGAGGTCTAAGTAGCGCTTATTCCACGCTACCAAGCGCAGTTCGGCATCGACTACGGAAATGCCCTGCGCGAGGTTTTCCAGTGAGCTGAAGAGAATGGATTGCTGGGTTTGCAACGCCTGCGTGGTGTCGTCAAAGAAGTGGACAACTTCCTCCAGATGTAGCCGGCGATCACGCAATGCCGCCTCGACCAGAGAACGGGCGGTGGCGGCACCCAGCACACCACTGAGTGAGCGCTCGACAAAGTCAATAAACTCTCGCTTCGCAACGTCCTCACGCATAGCCTCGGTGATTTTCATACCACGTTCGGACGCGGCGAAAAATTCCAGTAATTGGCTAGCGCGTTGCTCGCCGAGGAAGGTCCGTAATAGCAACAGCATATCGCCATTGGTGGCTTGATGATGGCGACCAATGGTGTGCTCTTGCAACGTGGAACGTGGTTTGACAAACGCGGTGGCTTGGATGCGGTCCACAAGGCGCGGCTGAGCGAGCAAAGAGAAGACGATGTAGGCAATGGTATTCACCACCAAACTGACCACAGTGCCCTGGGTAATGATGCTGGTGTCACTAATTTGATGGGGCAGGTACATGGGTACTGCCACCGCAAATAACCACGCAATCAGGCCTGCACCTAACCCCACATAAACGCCACGGGCGTGACCTCGACGCCAATAGAGTCCACCCAGTACCGCCGGCAGCAGCTGTAAAACGACCGAGAAGGCTAATAAGCCGATACTAACGAGTCCCGTATTCGCCGCCCAAAAGTAGTAGCACAGATACGACAGCAGCATGATCACGCCAATCGCCACACGACGGATCAGAAGCAGGCGTCCTTGGAAACTGCGGGTGTCGGCAAGTACACCAATCGGCGCGCTGCCAGTAAAAGGGAACTGACTCCGACGCTGTAGGATAAACGGCATAATCACGTCATTCGTAATCATGGTGCTGAGGGTCACTGAGGCTATGATGACCATAGCCGTTGCCGCGG
>DASSWH010000134.1:0-4465 GCA_035705175.1 Pseudidiomarina sp. | reverse complement strand
CAAGGCGAGGTCGGGTTCACGAGTTTGCGCTAACATAAATTCGCGCATTGGACCCGAGGCAAGTTCAATAAAGGTTTCGAAGTCAATCGCATCGGTGCTAAAGGGTACCCAAGCGGTGTCGTAGATTTGGCCAAATACGGGAGCCATGATGAAAAACGTCAGAAATAACGCGAGGCCAAGGAGCACTTGGTTCGGTGGTGCTGATTGTGTGCCCATGGCGGTTCGCAGCAAACTCATCACAATAATGATGCGGACAAACGAGGTCATCATTAGCAGCATCGCCGGTAAAAAGGCGAGGCTGGTCAGGAACAGTAAGGTTTGCAGTGACAGCGACCATTGTTGGCCACCGTCTTCAGTTGGCGTGGTCACCACTCCAGGAATACTCTGAGCCAAAGCATCCATCGGCATGAATAACATAAGCCCAACCAATACCAACCATCGCATCATGAGCGCGAATCCTTGCTCGTGCCGGTTTGTTGGCGAAACGCTTGTTGTAGGCGTGATTTAAAGTCAGTGCTTGGTATTTCTGGCGTTGTTTGAGGCGGCATTTCATGTAACTTGCTGACATTGCCGTTAGCGACGCCAAGGACTAGCCAGGTATCGCCTGCGGCAACGATCACAACACGCTCGCGACTGCCGACAGCGACACTGCCAACTACCTTTAAATGCCCTTGAACACTATGGAATTGGCCGCTGAGTTTACGAAAAAGCCAGGCACAGAGCAAAATCAACCCAATGACAAACAGCAACACCAACATCACTTGGCCGGCATAAGCCATGCCATCGGTGCTCAGTTCTGCGGCTTGTGTTGCTGCGTTAGTGCTCATGAGTACTTGCTCTTATCGATTCAGCTTTTGCACACGCTCGGACGGCGTCACAATTTCGGTAATACGAATACCGTACTTGTCATCTAATACAACGACTTCGCCTTGTGCAATCAGGTAACCGTTGATCAGGATATCCATGGGTTCACCGGCCAAGCCGTCCAGTTCAACGACTGAGCCTTGTGCGAGTTCCAGCAACTGCTTGATGGTAATACGGGTGCGGCCAAGCTCTACACTCAGCTTGACTGGAATATCCATGATGATATCCAGATCATTGAGCGAGCCTGCTTTGGCAGATGAATCGAGCGGCTTGAAGACATTGCCAGCATCACCTTCAAGCGGTTGTGTCTGTTCTTCTTCGGCCAGTGCGTCAGCCCAAGGGTCTTGCTCATTTGGCTGTTCGCCAGTGTGTTCATTAGAATCGTTTGTCATGGTCTGACTCCTGCGACTGGAACGGGCTGGAGAACTTTTGATTCTCCAGCACTTTGGTCACTTTCAGAGCACGGTGTGAATTGACGCTGCCAAACTCACATTCAAGTACAGGCAGATTATTCACCGTAGCAGTGACTTTTTTCGGTAATTCAATAGGGATCACATCCCCAGGTTTAAGCGACATCACTTGTGGCAAGCGCAATGGGATATCGACAAAATCAGCAACCAAATCAATTGATGAGGATTGCAACTCTTGGCTGATACGCTGACGCCATAGTTTGTCATTGCCGCCACCGGCATCAGCGCGCAAATTGGTGAGCTTGTCGCGAAGTGGCTCGATCATTGAGTACGGCATACA
Organism: Pseudidiomarina sp.; assembly: GCA_035705175.1. Lineage (GTDB taxonomy): Bacteria > Pseudomonadota > Gammaproteobacteria > Enterobacterales > Alteromonadaceae > Pseudidiomarina. The sequence goes on along the minus strand of DASSWH010000134.1, from coordinate 2,851 downwards.
AATCTTGAAGTTACTCTCTAAGTTGCCGACTTCGAGATGAAAGGTAGTATTGACTACGATTTCACTGGGCGAACTGGTTATAGCCGCGAACTTTGGCTGCATTTCGCTGCGAATGAAGTTGATGTCTAACGGGTACACTGAGCGCCACGATTCTTGATAGGCATCAATTGCAAGGTTCAAAACACGTTGAATAATTCGCTGTTCAGTGCCGGTAAACTCGCGCGAATCATTGCGGGTAATAAACCGGCCGTCACCACCAAATAGGTTCTCGACAATCATCGAGACCATAGCGTGCGGAAACACGACCAATCCAGTGCCACGCAGAGGTTTCATGGCAATAATATTGAGGTTGGTTGGGGTCGGTATGGCATCCGCAAAATCGCTAAAGCGCTGGTAACGAACAGACTCGACGGTAATGTCAGCGTTGCGGCGCAGTAAGTTAAACAAGTTCATGCGGAACTGTCGCGCAAAGCGTTCATTGATAACTTCTAGGGTATGAAGTCGCTCCCGGACGACGCGATTTTGTGAGCCCGGGTCAAATGGGCGCTGTTCTTTTTGGTCCCGTGTATGGACCTCGCCACCAGGACGAGGTTTAGGCGGATCCACCACGACATCATCGTCGGCGTCGCGATGGCGCGCCTTGCTAGGCTTCTCTTCCGGTTGGCCGGCAAGAAGTGCGTCGAGTTCGTCCTGAGTTAAGTCGTGGTCAGCCATAAGCCCTTACTGCACAATAAATTCGGTAAATAACACATCATTGATGGCAATTTCTTCATCACCTTTGTAGGGCGCTTGTAAGGTTGCTTGAATAGAAGCTGCAAGGGTTTTCTTGCCATCAGAGTTCACAATTTTATCTGCATCCTGTCCAGAGAGCAGAACTAATAAACGATTACGGACCTGTGGCATATTGGTTAACAGCAGCTGTTTTACCTTCTCATCAGGCACTTCGAGCGTTAGTCCCGCATACAATAGGCGCGGACCAAACTGGTCGCTGCGTAAATTTACCGTGAAGGGCGAAATACTCACAAATACGGGCTCGAAAACTTCTTCCTCTTTCTCCATCACCTCGCCATTCACTGCGGCTAACGCGATGTTACGAGTATCCATCAGTAAATAGGTGTTGGCTCCTGCTACCGCGATAGCAAGAAACAACAACACATAGATCACTAAGTTGTTGCTGCCGCTCGTTGGAGCGGGTGTATCTGATTTACGCGCCATTGTTACTTATCCTCTGCATGGTTGTTCAGCGTTTTGAATGCTAGGCGTAAAGATCCAAAGTTCCCGCGGGCACCGAGGATGGTGACGCAGGAGATGAATCATTATCGGTGTTATCGGCCGCAATCAGCGAATCTGAAGTACTTTCGCTTTGCTCAGCAGCGTGGCGTTCAGATTGTTGGCTAAAATCGCGAGCAGATTGACTGCCGACATGGGTTTGGCCAAGGTCGATACCTTGGTTTGCTAACGCATCACGCAGTTGTGGTAGTGCTTGTTCTAAGGCTTGACGTACTTGTGCATTGCCCGACTGTATAGACAATTGTGCAGCTCCATCCTCAACTCTCATTTGCACCATTAATGAACCGAGTTCAGCTGGGTGCAAGCGCAGTGCGACCGATTGATCGCTTTGCAATACTAACTGCGAAACTTGCTGACTGAGTTGCTGCTGCCAAGCTTGGGTGCCGAGTTTTGCGGTCAATTGTGGAGCGGTTCCAGCAGTTTCTGCAACAACAGACTGTGGACTAGCAGTGCCCAATTGCGCGGTAGATTGTGTCGCATTCAAGCTATTTGGATTCGTTGCCTCACCTAAGCTAAATTTGGCGGCCTCAGCAGACATGGCTTCTTTGGTGATCTGGGCAGCAAGCAACTGTTCCTGGGGAGTTGCAGCCGTTGCATTTTGCCGCATCAGTTCTGGGGTGTCGCTCAGTTCAAATGCTAAATCTGCCCGCTGTGGCGTCGGTTGAACAGGGGCTGGTGACGGATGCTGGGTGTTGTTACTCTGCCCAGTTTGCGCCGCAATAGCGGGTTGCTGTGCAGTCGCTTTTAGTGCAGCAACTTGCGGTGCTGTGGATGCTGTCGAAACAACTTGCTCGATCTGACCAGGTTGATTTGGTTTAAGTGCGGCTTGATTCGTCTGCTTCAACTCAGCATCTGATGCCTTAGCTAACGATCGAGCAGCTAATTGCGCAGCCTGAGCTGCAGAATTAGGGGGGCTCGAATGGGTCGCAATGGTCGTTGCTGAGGTGACTTGCTCTGCCGTCAACTTCTGTGTTGCAGCGTTTGATTGTTGGTTTGCGTGCTCTTTTACAACCGGTTGCTCAGCACCGGGTTTGGCTGTGGCGACTGGCGCCGATTGAGCAGGATTCGATACGGCGGTTTTGAGGTCTACCGGAGCCTTATCGGTTGAGCTGGTAGCGATCGGTTGCTCGGTCATCGTCGGTTGACCACTCACCGGTTTGTTGGCTGCGGTTGCCGCCAATTGGGGTGCGGCTACAGCAATAGCCTGCAATGTTGGCGCAGCATCGGTTTGCGCCGGATCAATAGGCTGCTCAGTCAACAAAGGTGCCGCTGCTGCAATTGGTGCTGACGTTTGTTGCGAGTTAACTATCGGTGCCTGGTTATTAAACAATGCGAGCCACTTCGGACGATTCTGGTCTTGTGGCGACGAGTCTACCGAGCGCTCAGACGCAGCAGTTGCAGCCTGCTCTGACGGTTCAGGTTTTGCTGCTTGTGACGCTGCCTGTGCATAGGTTTCAGCAAAGCCTGAAGTTGTCGCTGTGTTGCCAGTCGTTGCCGCTGGTTCACGTTGCAGTAATTGTTGAATGCTGGTCATCGTAATCATGCCTCCCACTCCTTAACC
>DASSWH010000133.1:0-2643 GCA_035705175.1 Pseudidiomarina sp. | reverse complement strand
AATACGCAGCAATGCGGCGTTTAATGGATTCATTTCGAAGGCAGTCAGCGCATGGAATGCCATAACTAAGCCGATGGCTTGACACAATGCAGCGCCAACGCCCGCTGCGAGGCCAGAGCGGCTCAACTGGACGCTTGTAACCGTGGCCTGTTGGCGTTCAGAAAGCACGATGACGATGCCACCAATAATGACCAGCGCAGCAATAACTTCGCCAGCAGCCATTCCTTCATTCAAGAACCACCAGGCAATCACTGCCGCAAAGGGCGGCGCCAAATACTCCAGTAGCATGGTGTGCCATGGGCCGAGCCGGCGCAAGGCAGTAAAATACAGGGTATCGCCGATAGTAATGCCAATCACACCACTAGCCAGTAACAGCCATGCCGCAATGCTGCCGTCAAAACTCAAGAGTTGACCGGTTAACCATGCTGCGATGAATAATAACGGACACGCGACCGCGCCTTTGACAAGGTTCAATTGTGCGGCATTCAGGTAGCTACCCGCTTGGTTATATAGCAGCGTGGCGATGGCCCAGAATAGTGCAGCGGTGAGAGCGGCCAGATGACCGATATAGGCTTCCATGGCGCGCTATTCTAGCGACCATTTCGCGTTGCAGCAATGCGCAGGCTGCGATATAGTTGCGGGCTCATTCGTGAGAACTCAAACTCGCTTTACAAATCACAAGTGACACTTGGTAGGTGCCACCACTGTTAAAGGATAAAGTCATGCCTGTAGTAACGCTTCCCGACGGTAGTCAACGCGCATATGAAAACCCAGTCTCTATTCTAGACGTCGCTCAAGATATCGGCCCCGGTTTGGCAAAAGCCACTGTCGCTGGTCGCATTAATGGTGAACTTGCGGATGCGAGTGACCTGATCACCAGTGACGCGACACTGCATATCATCACACCGAAAGACGACGATGGGCTGCATATCATTCGTCACTCCTGTGCGCATTTACTGGGACACGCTATTAAGCAACTGTTTCCACAAGTGAAAATGGCAATTGGACCGGTCATCGATAACGGCTTTTACTATGACGTTGATCTCGATAAATCGTTAACGCAAGACGACTTGAATGCCATCGAACAACGCATGCAAGAACTTGCTAAGACCGAATATGAAGTCGTGAAAAAGAAGGTCAGCTGGCAAGAAGCGCGTGAAACCTTCGTACAACGACATGAGTCCTACAAAGTCGAAATTTTAGATGATGATATCAGCCAGGATGATCACCCCGGTCTGTATCATCACGAAGAATATATTGATATGTGCCGCGGTCCTCATGTTCCCAACATGCGATTTTGTCAGCATTTCAAAATTATGAAGGTAGCGGGTGCTTATTGGCGCGGTGATTCTGATAACAAAATGCTGCAACGCATCTATGGCACTGCATGGACTGACAAGAAGCAATTAAAAGCGTACTTACAACGTTTGGAAGAAGCTGAGAAGCGCGACCATCGCAAGATCGGTAAAACCCAAGACTTGTTCCATTGGCAAGAAGAAGCGCCGGGAATGGTGTTTTGGCACAACAACGGCTGGACCATTTTCCTGGAGTTGGAGCGCTATGTTCGCCAAAAATTACGTGAATACCGCTACCAAGAGGTGAAAGGTCCATTAATGATGGATCGCGTCTTATGGGAACGTTCTGGTCACTGGGAGAAGTTCTCTGAATTGATGTTTACCACTTCTTCAGAAAACCGTGAATACGCAGTGAAGCCGATGAATTGCCCAGGCCACGTACAAATCTTTAATCAAGGTTTGAAATCCTACCGTGATTTACCTTTGCGCATGGCTGAGTTCGGATGTTGCCATCGGAATGAGCCGTCAGGTGCTTTGCATGGTTTGATGCGCGTCCGCGGTTTCACACAAGATGACGCCCATATTTTCTGTACGGAAGAGCAAATACAGGAAGAAGTCAGCGGCTGTATCAAAATGGTCTATGAAACCTATAAAACATTCGGTTTTAACGACATTGTTGTGAAACTATCGACGCGTCCTGAAAAACGATTGGGTGACGATGCCACGTGGGACCGCTCTGAGGCCGCTTTGGCTCAAGCTTTGAAGAATAATGGCATCGATTTTGAGTATTTGCCCGGAGAAGGGGCGTTTTACGGCCCCAAAATTGAATTTACCTTGCACGACTGTATCGGTCGGGCATGGCAATGTGGTACAGTACAGCTCGATTTTGCGTTGCCTGGTCGATTAGGTGCAACCTATGTTGGCGAGAACAACGAAAGACACGTGCCGGTGATGATTCACCGCGCAATTTTAGGGTCTCTCGAGCGCTTCATGGGTATTCTCATTGAAGAGTATGCGGGTTATTTCCCAACGTGGTTGGCGCCAAACCAAGTTGTTGTCATGAATATTACCGATAATCAGGCGGATTACGCTAAAAATATCGTGAAAGAACTGACAAAACTGGGCTTTAGAGCAACAGCTGACTTGAGAAATGAGAAAATAGGCTTTAAAATCCGCGAGCACACTTTAAAACGTGTTCCATATTTATTGGTTGTCGGCGATAAAGAAGTCGAAAACCAAGCGGTTGCGGTACGTACTCGTCGTGGCGAAGACCACGGTGTGAAAGGGCTCAACGAGTTTATTGAGCTACTCACAGACGATGTAAATACACGCAAGATTAGTTAACTTG
>DASSWH010000132.1:0-7742 GCA_035705175.1 Pseudidiomarina sp. | reverse complement strand
AACAGCAAGCCGTAGTACGCCAAGTTCACGTTATTTTGTTGGTTCTGGCAAGGCCGAAGAAATTGCAGAGGCAGTGAAGACGCTGGGTGCCAACGTGGTCATTTTTAATCATGCACTGACACCGACGCAGGAACGCAATCTAGAGAAACTATGCTCGTGTCGAGTGCTGGATAGAACCGGCTTGATTCTCGATATCTTTGCGCAGCGTGCCCGCACTCATGAAGGTAAGTTACAAGTCGAATTAGCGCAGTTACGCCATATCCAAACTCGCCTTGTGCGCGGCTGGACTCACTTAGAGCGCCAAAAGGGTGGTATTGGGTTACGTGGTCCTGGTGAGACTCAGTTAGAGACTGACCGGCGGTTGATTCGTGGTCGGATCAAAAACATTCAAGCTCGTTTAGACAAAGTGCAGCGGCAGCGTGAACAGGGTCGCCGCGCGCGACAACGCGCAGAAATTCCAACAGTATCTTTAGTGGGTTATACGAACGCTGGCAAATCAACATTGTTTAATCGCATCACCGAAGCCGGTGTTTACGCTGCTGACCAACTATTTGCGACCTTAGATCCGACCTTGCGTAAACTAGAGTTACCGGATGTCGGCACTATTATTTTGGCTGACACCGTTGGTTTTATTCGTCATCTTCCGCATGATTTAGTCGCAGCATTTAAAGCGACGTTACAAGAGACTCAACAAGCTGATTTACTGTTGCATGTTATTGATGTAACTGATGAGCGTCAGGCCGATAATATCCACCAAGTTACTGAAGTCCTCGACGAAATCGGTGCACTCGATGTACCGCAATTGTTAGTTTGTAATAAGATTGACCAATTGGATGATGGTTTAGCGCGCATCGATGTGGATGACAGCGGCATGCCCGTTCGGGTTTGGTTATCAGCGCGGACCGGTGACGGTATCGAATTATTACAACAAGCGTTGGTGCAACGCTTGCGTCCTGCGATGGTTAACGTATCCTTGCGCATACCCCCATCAATGGGCAAGTTACGTGGTAAGCTCTACGCATTGAAAAGTGTCACCTCAGAACGTTCGACCGACGACGGTCAGTTTGCACTGGGAGTGCGAATGTCAGCGGTCGATTGGCAACGTTTATGTAAGCAGGTAGCAGAAGAGTATGGCGATAGTTTGCAGGGCTTTGTAGAATAGCCGCAGCACATTAGATGCATCTGCAACGTATCGAAACGAATTATTCAGAACCAGAGTTGGAGTAATCAATGGCCTGGAATCAACCGGGGAATGGCAATAACAATGACCGTGACCCATGGAAAAACCAAGGGGGCCGCGAGCAAGGCCCACCTGATCTCGATGAAGCAGTGAAAAACCTGCTCGCAAAGCTTGGCTTTGGGGGTAAAAAAGGTGGTGCAGGTCGCTCCGGCGGAAGCAGCACAGGAGGGTTACCCACCAAAGGTATCGGTATTATTGCCGTATTAGCTTTAGTGGTCTGGTTTATTGCTGGTTTCTATACCGTCAAAGAAGCTGAGCGAGGCGTAGTGCTGCGCTTTGGTCAATACAGTGAATTAGTCGAGTCCGGGTTACATTGGCGTCCGCTGTTTATTGATACGGTTGAAACCGTCGATGTGCGCAATGTCCGTCAGTTTCAATCTGAAGGGTTCATGCTGACACAGGATGAAAACGTCGTTCAAGTGGAGCTCGATGTGCAGTATCGTGTCGTGAATCCACGCGACTACCTCTACGCTGTCGAAAATGCAGATAATAGTTTAAAGCAAGCGACAGATAGTGCGTTGCGCTTTGTGGTTGGGCATTCGACCATGGACGAAGTACTGACCGTAGGTCGTGAAAACGTTCGAGCGCAAACCGTCGAACTGTTGGAAAACATCATTGCGCCATACCAACTTGGTATCCAAGTCGTTGATGTTAACCTCCTGCCAGCGCGCCCGCCAGAGGCCGTAAAAGACGCCTTTGACGACGCCATTGCTGCACAAGAGGATGAACAACGCTTTATTCGCGAGGCTGAAGCTTATGCGCGTGAAATTGAACCACTAGCGCGCGGACAAGTTCGCCGTTTGCTGCAAGAAGCACAAGCCTATCGCGAACAGACTGTGTTAAAAGCGCAAGGTGAAGTAGCGCGATTCAATGAATTACTACCACAGTATCGAGCTGCACCTGAAGTTACACGTCAACGTATGTATTTAGAAACACTTGAGCGTATTTATGCCGAAAATGCGAAAGTATTTGTCGATGTAGAGGGCAGCAACAATATGATGTACTTGCCACTCGATAAAATACTTGAGCAGCAACGCAATCGACCTGCTCAAAATCGTTCGAATGACAGTGAGGCGATGATCGACTCACGCTCACAGTCGAACTCGAGCAGTAACCAAAGTAGCAGTCAACAGAACAGTACGGGGCGCGTAAGCGACCGTTCTGGTGGACGGGGGTAAACGATGAAAAATTTAATTGGTGTACTTGTCATCTTAGCGATCGTTCTTGGGTTCTCTTCGTTGTTTGTTATTAAAGAAGGTGAGCGGGCCATTGTCGTTCAGTTCGGAAAGGTTCAGCGGAGCGCCGAAACTGGCTTGCCTATTGTCTTCGAGCCGGGATTGCATTTTAAATTGCCATTTATTGAGCAAGTAAAAACGCTTGATGCGCGCTTTAAAACGCTTGATGGCAATCCAGACCGGTTTGTCACGAGCGAGAAAAAAGATCTGATTGTCGATACCTATGTGAAATGGCGTATATCTGATTTTGCAACCTACTATTTATCGACCAACGGTGGTAATCAAGCTCAGGCTGAAGCACTCTTAACGCGCCGTATCAATAGTGGTTTGCGTGCCGAGTTTGGTAGTCGGACGATCAAAGAGATTGTGTCCGGTGAACGTGATAGCTTGATGCGCGAAGCTCTCATCAGCGGTGCTGATAGTGCTCAAGAGTTGGGTATTGAGGTCATTGACGTGCGTGTCATGCAAATCAATCTGCCAACCGAAGTTAGCCAATCAATTTATCAACGGATGCGTGCGGAACGGCAAGCAGTAGCGACAGAACATCGCTCGGAAGGTCGTGAGCAAGCAGAATTTATTCGCGCTGATGTGGATGCACGAGTGACGGTAATGTTGGCTGATGCACAACGTGAGGCTCGTGAAATCCGAGGCCAAGGCGATGCTGAAGCGGCTGGAATTTACGCTGAAACGTACAGTAAAGATCGTGAGTTCTTTGCCTTCATTCGTAGCATGCAAGCTTACCAGACCGCCTTTAATGGTAACGACGTGTTGGTACTCGAGCCGGATAGTGATTTCTTCAAATACCTGAAGACTCTCCGCCCCGAGTAAACCAATTTACTCGTGAATCGTTAATGGTTAATCGAAAGAGCAAAACCCGCCCATGTGGCGGGTTTTTTCTTGCTGCGATCATGATATAAACGAACAACGAACAACGAACAACGAACAACGAACAACGAACAACGGACCTTTATGTCATTCAAAGCTCAGTATTCTCGCTTCTTTGCCGCCCACACGGCGCGACTTCATTGCGCTCCACACAGTCATCATTATTGGCCCGATGTAACTCGCGCAGCGCAGTTAGCCTACTGGGACGATAGTGCTGGTGGTGTTGACCACAAGTGGGATCAAATTTTTGGCGAGCGAGTGCCTGCGGTGCAACGGCAATTAGCTGACTTACTCTCAATACCCGATCCAACACAGTTCGTGTTTGCCGCGAATACCCATGAGCTGTTGTACCGCGTATTGAGTTGTTTTGACCCGGCACAGCCGCTGAATATTCTTACCACTGACAGCGAGTTTCATAGCTTTTCACGCCAAGTTAGAAGGCTTTCAGAGCGTCCAACGGTCAAGGTCGAGGTGATTCCGACCGAACCCTTCGATACGTTTGCAGTGCGCTGGTTAGAAGCCGTAAAGCAGCATCACCATCAACTTATTTTTGTGAGCCAAGTATTCTACAACTCAGGCGTTATCGGCCCTGAGTTAACGGATTGGATCGCGCATGTTCAAGCCGATGCCACGATCGTAGTTGATGGCTATCACGGCTGCGGAGCGCTACCAACGTCACTGGCTGATGTGGCTGATCGGATTTTTTACCTCGCAGGCAGTTATAAATATCTGCAAGCGGGCGAGGGTTGTTGTTTTATGACCGTGCCTCGAAACTGTACATTGCGCCCCGAGTATACCGGCTGGTTTGCCAATTTCGCGAATTTAGCGAAACCGCAACAGGCGCAGGTAGACTATGCGAGTGATGGCTTTCGATTTGCCGGTGCAACCATGGATTTTACTGCGCTGTATAGACTGCAGGCGGTTCTTGATTGGTGGCAAAAGGATGGTATTACGGTCGCATCGATTCATGCTCATGTACAACAACTGCAGCAGGCTTTTCGCGATGCCCTGTCGGAAGCGCAACACCCATTATTGCAATGTAACCACCTATTGCATCATGACTTGAATCATCATGGACATTTCTATACCTATCGTTTGCCGACGACTGAGCAAGTCACAGAACTTGCAGCACAACTCGATCAACGTGGGATTGCTACTGATTATCGAGCCAATCGGTTGCGCTTTGGTTTTGCGATGTACCATGACGTTGAAGACTTTGCATACTTGCGTGACGTCCTGATACAACTCAAGTCATGATCGACTGCTTGTCGCAGTCAGGATAAATTCATCGTAGCGAGTGCGGCAAGGCTACCGCCTGCGCTGAACTTCTGCTAAGATCGCCGCCTGTTTTTTCGGCAGCACTGATTTCAGGTTTTCCGATTCAATTATTCTGAATTTCTCAATCATAGACGAGCATTGGTATCAGCATCATGGGTAAAAACGTCGTAATTCTCGGCACGCAATGGGGTGACGAAGGTAAAGGTAAGATTGTCGATTTATTAACCGACAAGGCATCATTCGTGGTGCGTTACCAAGGTGGCCACAATGCCGGTCATACCTTAGTGATTGAAGGTGAAAAAACCGTCCTGCATCTGATTCCATCAGGTATTTTGCGTGAGAATGTAAAATGCGTGATCGGCAATGGTGTGGTGTTATCACCAGAAGCTTTGATGACCGAAATCGAAATGCTAGAAGCACGCGGCGTACCCGTGCGCAAACGTTTACTGATCAGTGAAGCCTGTCCGTTAATTCTGCCATATCACATTGCCCTTGATAAAGCGCGTGAACTAGCGCGTGGAACCAAAGCCATCGGTACCACGGGGCGCGGCATTGGTCCTGCATATGAAGATAAAGTCGCTCGGCGAGGACTGCGCGTTGGTGATTTATTTAATTTTGAGCGCTTTGAAGAAAAATTGCGTGAAGTGGTCGAATTCCATAACTTCACCTTGGTGAACTATTACAAAGTCGATCCAGTGAATGTTGACGAGGTTCTGGATTATTGCCGTGAAGTCGCCAAGTTATTGCAGCCAATGGTTGCAGATATTCCGTCGTTATTGGATCAAGCTCGTCGTAACGGCGAGAATCTGATGTTCGAGGGCGCGCAAGGCACTTTGCTGGATATCGACCATGGCACGTATCCATATGTCACCTCATCCAATACCACCGCTGGCGGTGTATCCACTGGTGCTGGTTTCGGTCCACGTTATATCGATTACGTATTGGGTATCGTCAAAGCCTACACCACGCGTGTGGGTAGCGGTCCGTTCCCAACGGAATTGAGCTGTGATGTTGGTGAGCACTTAGGGGTGAAAGGTCATGAGTTCGGCGCAACCACTGGCCGTAAACGTCGCACTGGGTGGTTTGATGCAGTGGCCGCGCGTCGCGCAGTGCAAATTAACTCGGTGAGTGGTTTCTGTTTAACCAAGCTCGATGTGCTCGATGGTTTAAAAGAATTGAAAATTTGTACGGCTTACCAGTTGCCAGATGGCACTATTACAGATTATCCTCCTCTAGCTGCTGAAGATTATGAAATGGTAGAGCCAATTTATGAGACGTTACCTGGCTGGGACACCAGCACAGTGGGTATCACGGAGCATAAAGATTTGCCGATAGCAGCACTGGCTTATATCAAGCGCATTGAAGTACTCACTGGCACGCCAGTGGATATTATTTCAACAGGGCCAGACCGCGCAGAAACCATTATTTTGCGTCATCCGTTTGCTATTTGACCAATCAGTCATAGAAACGGCAAAAAAATGCGTTTTACTATTGCATCATCAAAATCGATCCAATAGAATGCGCTCCACCTAACCGGGGTGCCGGCATAGCTCAGTTGGTAGAGCAACTGACTTGTAATCAGTAGGTCCCGAGTTCGACTCTTGGTGCCGGCACCAACTTAAAAAATCTGGTTTTGGAGGGGTTCCCGAGCGGTCAAAGGGATCAGACTGTAAATCTGACGGCTCAGCCTTCGCAGGTTCGAATCCTGCCCCCTCCACCACTTTTTGCATGTCGAAATGCGGTGAGTCCAGAATGGTTTGAGGTGGCCCGATTCAAGGCATGCGGGTATCGTATAATGGCTATTACCTCAGCCTTCCAAGCTGATGATGTGGGTTCGATTCCCACTACCCGCTCCAATAATCTGTATTGTGCTGATATAGCTCAGTTGGTAGAGCGCACCCTTGGTAAGGGTGAGGTCGGCGGTTCAAATCCGCCTATCAGCACCATTCACGGCCCCCTTTCGAACTTATACCCCGATTAGTTAAAATTTATTAGGTGTTTAACCACCGTATGTTGTCCAAATGAGAGGCTGTCATGGCAAAAGAAAAATTTAATCGCGTCAAGCCGCACGTTAACGTCGGTACTATCGGCCACGTTGACCACGGTAAAACTACTTTGACTGCTGCGATCACTACCGTTTTGGCTAAAACTTACGGTGGTTCTGCGAAAGATTTCGCAATGATCGATAACGCACCAGAAGAAAAAGCTCGTGGTATCACCATCTCCACCTCACACGTTGAGTACGATACTCCAGCACGTCACTATGCACACGTTGACTGCCCAGGACACGCTGACTATGTGAAAAACATGATCACCGGTGCTGCGCAGATGGACGGCGCTATCTTAGTCGTCGCTGCAACTGACGGTCCTATGCCGCAAACCCGTGAGCACATCTTGTTGTCACGTCAGGTTGGCGTTCCATTCATCGTAGTCTTCATGAACAAATGTGACATGGTTGACGACGAAGAGTTGCTGGAATTGGTTGAGATGGAAGTTCGTGAACTTCTTTCTGAATACGACTTCCCAGGTGACGACTTACCGGTTATCCAAGGTTCAGCGCTGAAAGCGTTGGAAGGCGACGAGAAGTGGGAAAAGAAAATTCTTGAATTGGCAGAAGCTTTGGATACTTATATCCCAGAGCCAGAGCGTGATATCGACAAGCCGTTCATCATGCCAATCGAAGACGTATTCTCAATCTCAGGCCGTGGTACTGTTGTAACCGGTCGTGTAGAGCGCGGTATCGTTCGTACGGGTGACGAAGTTGAAATCGTGGGTATCAAAGACACGGCGAAGACCATCGTTACAGGAGTAGAGATGTTCCGTAAGTTGCTTGACGAAGGTCGTGCAGGTGAGAACATCGGTGCCTTGTTGCGTGGTACGAAGCGTGACGAAATTCAACGTGGTCAAGTATTGGCGAAGCCAGGTTCAATCAAGCCACACACTCAGTTCGAAGCTGAAGTGTATGTATTGACCAAAGAAGAAGGTGGACGTCACACTCCATTCTTCAAAGGCTACCGTCCACAGTTCTACTTCCGTACTACGGACGTAACGGGTGCGGTTCAATTGCCAGAAGGCGTTGAGATGGTCATGCCAGGCGACAACTT
>DASSWH010000131.1:0-5969 GCA_035705175.1 Pseudidiomarina sp. | reverse complement strand
CCAGGTTTCGGAAGATTTCGACCAAGCAACCAATCCACGGTCTGTTGCAAACCAGACGTAATTAGAGTCTTCCCGAATTTGGAACACAAACTCACTACTGCTGATTGCACTGATGTCGATAAATTGTACGAGAGATTGCGCGCTCTCATCTCGGCGCTGAAATTGAGAAATTCCGCGCATACTACCGATCCAAATAATTCCTGCCTGGTCTTCATGAACAGCATAGACAACTTGATCGGGAAGACCCTGCTCGGAGCCAAAATACTGCGGGTCACTCAACGTACCGTCTGGATTACGAACAGCGACCAGCAAACCAATGGCAGTGGTGGCAAATAGATGACCATCGTGTGTCAGCAGAATATCTCTAACGTCATTGCCGGGAAATCCATTGCTCTCGTCATAATGGGCAATAACTTCTTCATTTTCGAGGACAAAAATACCGTTTGTGAAGGTACCAATATAGACCCGCTGTCCTCCATCAACCGCTAAACTAAGAATCGATTCATCGCCAACACTAGTTCCGATTGCGTAGGGCGAGATACGTTCATTTTGAATGACAGAAATACCACCCAATCCAGCGACCAATACGCGTTGCGAATCTAAGTTTGCAAGTGCTCGAGTAAATTGAAAGTCGAGACCATCTTGTTGCGTGTGCGAGTGGGCTAGAGCACGGCGGAATTGAACTAAACCACCATGAGTTCCGAGCCATAAGCTATTTTCGCGATCACTGAAAATATCGATCACGTGATTATTTGGAAGTCCGGTTTCGGTAGTGGTGAATTGTAGCGGTTCACCATTTATATTCGCTTGGCGCAGTTCGGTAATACCATGTTCATGGGTACCAACCCACAATCGACCGCGCGCATCAAAATGCAATTCAGTGATCGTGCTGGGAAAAGTAACGGGCACTTGTTCGAAGTCGGAGTCATTGAGGCGACGTCGATAAATGTGTGTGCCAACGGCTGCCCAAATCGTTCCTGCACTATCTTCTTCAATCGAAAAGCTGATAGCAGTGGGCAAACCTTGAGGTTGTTCAAAACGTTGTTGGTAGGGATTAAATAAAGCAACGCCACGATTCGTGCCCACCCATAAGTTATCGCTAGAATCTAAGCTCAGGTGCAGCACCATGGTGCTAGGTAATCCCTGCTCGGTGGAAAAATAGCGTTGACTTCCGTCCGGCCGTTCCAACACGACACCCTCATCAACAGTGCCGTACCAGATTTGCCCATTGGCTTCATACAGCACAACATCAACACGATTTGAAATGCGCGGTTTTGTGAACCAACTTTGCCCATTGAAATGACTGACCGAACCGCGTCCCCCTGTCGCTACAATTTCATCCGTGCTTGGATGTGACGTTACGAACAGGGTGCTGACATCAGGGATGCCACTTTCGGCTCCATAGACCGCAAAATGGCGGCCATCAAAGCGCACGGGGCCTTCCCATGTTGCTAACCATAGATATCCCTGTGAGTCCTGATGAATATGATTAATCGTGTTGTGTGGCAGACCGTCCTGCGTATTCCAAATTCGCATCGCATCCATACTTAATGGGCGCACTAAATGAATACTGGCACTAACAGGCAGCGACAGCAAACTGATGAAAGCGAAGCAATATAGGGCTGAGACGGTGCGCATTGTCAACGATAGCCTCTTCATTGTGGCGATAGCTTACTCGAACGCAGATTTTTCAAAAAAGTCGAGAGTTGTGTGATTGCCATGGGTTTGGCATATAAATAGCCCTGCAGCTCATGACACCCCTCATGAATTAAGAAACTGGCTTGAGCCGATGTTTCTACCCCCTCGGCTACGACCCGCATGTTCAAAGCGTTAGCCATCGCCAGTATCGTGCGTACAAGCTTAGCATCATTCATATTCGAGGCGATGTCGCGAACAAACGACTGATCGATCTTGAGTTCCTGAATGGGCAGTTGACGTAATGTGCTCAATGAAGAGTACCCGGTACCAAAATCGTCTAATGATACTTGCACACCGCGTTCACGTAAGCTTTGTAAAACACGTCGTACACTATCGAGATTGAGCAGTGCAGCGGTTTCGGTCAGCTCTAATTGAATGATAGACCAATCTCCGGGGAGTAACGCCAAGTTACGCGTAAATCGTTCTCGACTGCGGTCACCGGCAAAATCAGCTGCAGAGACGTTGAAGGAAACACGCATGACATCGTTGTACAACAACTCATGTTCATTCAACTCAACGATCGCTTGGCGCATGACAAAGTCGGTAATTTCTGTAATCAGCCCATTTTGCTCAGCAATTTGAATAAACTGATCCGGTGGAATAAATCCATGCTGGGGATGCTGCCAGCGAATGAGGACTTCAACCCCAGTAACGGTATGTTTGGCTGAATCAAATTGAGGTTGGTATACCACCGACAATTCGTCATGCGCAAGCGCGGCTTTTAAATCAAGCAACAAGCGCGAGCGTTGTGTAGCAAATTCACCGTATGCAGACTTATAGGTTCTTTGTTGACCGGGACCGGCTGATTTTGCTTCATCGAGTGCGAGTGTTGCCGCATCAATAAGTGGCTGAATGGTCCTGCCATCACGAGGGAAGAGTGAGATTCCTACACATGCGGTTAGACTCAAGTTTGGCCGCTCTTTAACTTCAATTGCTCGGATCCGTTGTTGTAACTTCTCGACAGTGGGAATCACGGAATCTGGCCACAGCGCGGAGGGTAGGGCAATACCAAACTCATCGCCATCAAAGCGACTGATAATACAATGCTGCAGAAATGTTTCTCGTAAAACATTGGCGACGTTTTGGAGATATTCGTCACCCGCCTTGAGTCCGACGTTATTGTTAATTTGCTTAAAGCCATCAAGATTAATGAGCAGTAAAGCGAGCGGTTGCTCGTGCTCCTGAGCAAATTGAAGCTCGACTTCGAGTTCACGACGAAACATATGGCGGTTTAAAAGTTGGGTGAGATTGTCCCGCTCACTGAGGCTGCGTTCACGTATTAACGCTAAGTGCACTATAAAGAACAACAGAATGCCGGTAACGCCTACGTAGGCCCACCCCTTAAATGTTTGCAATTCTGTCAATAACGCGGAGTCTGCTGCTATGGCATAGAGCGCTTGGTCAGAAAATCGAATCCAGAGGACCCCCATGACCACGTATATACACGCTACCAGTGCAGCAGCTTTACGTGGCGACATAAAATTTCCCCACAGCTACGTTTACTTCACACTGTAAACCTAGCAGAGGGGAACGGTTTTAACCAATGTTTTTGACTATTAATCAACGAGGTATTGCGCATGGAAGCGCAAGTGGTCAGTCATGAATGTGGCAATAAAATAGTAACTATGGTCATAGCCGTCTTGCAGCCTAAGCGTCGCGTCGACTTGAGCCATTTCGCAGGTGCTTTTCAGTTCCTCAAAACCCAATTGCTCGACTAAAAATTGATCGGCAGCGCCTTGATCAACCAAGAGCGGCGGGCAAGATTTTCCTGAACGAATAAGTTCGACAGAATCATAATCGCGCCACGTTTGTGTGTCCTCGCCTAGGTAGCCAGTAAACGCTTTTCGACCCCAAGGACAAGAACTTGGATGTGCGATAGGAGCAAATGCGGACACACTACGATACAAACCCGGATTTCGCAGCGCCAAGGTGATGGCTCCATGGCCCCCCATTGAGTGACCGGCAATACTGCGCAGACCATTGAGTGGGAGTTCGGACTCGACCAGTTCACGTAGTTCATGAACCACATAGCTATCCATTTGATAATGGTTCACGAAAGGTTCTTGGGTTGCATTCACATAGAAGCCTGCACCTAAACCAAAGTCATACGCACCGTCGTCTGCATCGGGAACATCTTCGCCGCGCGGACTGGTATCGGGAATAATGAGGGCTACACCTAACTCGGCTGCAGTTCGTTGTGCGCCAGCCTTGTTACTGAAATTTTCATCCGTACAGGTCAATCCTGATAGCCAATACAGCGCGGGGACTGGACCTTGTTCGGCTTGCGGCGGCAAGTAGACAGAAAACTGCATGGTGCAGTTAAGTACCTTTGAACTGTGCTCAAACCGCAGTTGTTGCCCACCAAAACATTTCGCACGACTTAGTTTATTTAGCATAGTGAATCACCGAGCGAATCGATTTACCCTCGTGCATGAGATCAAAGGCTTTATTGATATCCTCTAGCCCCATGGTATGGGTGATAAACGTACTGAGTTCAAATTCACCATTGAGGTACCGTTGCACATACTCGGGTAACTGTGTGCGGCCTTTAACGCCACCAAAAGCACTGCCACGCCATACACGACCGGTAACGAGTTGAAATGGGCGCGTCGAAATTTCTTGGCCCGCTCCGGCCACGCCGATAATGACCGATTCACCCCAGCCTTTATGGCAGCTTTCGAGTGCCGAGCGCATTACTTTAACATTGCCGATACACTCAAAGGAGTAATCGACGCCACCATCAGTCAGTTCCACAATGACGTCTTGAATAGGTTTATCGTAATCATTTGGGTTTATGCAATCAGTCGCGCCAAGCTGACGAGCGATATCAAATTTCGACTCGTTAATATCAATAGCAATAATACGACTCGCTTTTGCCATCACCGCGCCGATAATCACGCTCAATCCGATACCGCCAAGTCCGAATACTGCTACGGTATCGCCTTCTTGTACTTTTGCTGTGTTGCGAACGGCTCCCATACCCGTCGTCACACCACAACCCAATAAGCACACTTCTTCCAATGGTGCGTCTTTACTGATTTTGGCGAGCGCGATCTCTGGAACGACTGTGTGCTCTGCAAAAGTGGAGGTGCCCATATAGTGATAAATTGGCTTGCCATCTTTGGAAAAACGCGTAGTGCCATCGGGCATCAAGCCTTTCCCTTGCGTTGACCGAATGGCTTGGCAGAGATTGGTTTTGCCAGAGGTACAAAATTTACACTCGCCGCATTCAGGGGTGTATAAAGGAATAACATGGTCGCCGACCTCGACCGAAGTGACGCCTTCGCCGACAGCTTCGACGATGCCGCCACCTTCGTGGCCTAAGATGGCTGGAAAAATTCCCTCTGGATCATCACCAGAGAGGGTGTATGCATCCGTATGACAAACGCCAGTGGCGACGATACGTACGAGAACTTCGCCTTTTTGGGGTGGCATTAGATCGACCTCTTCAATTTTAAGAGGTTCGCCAGCTGCCCATGCAACGGCTGCACGTGTTTTAATCATTTCCATGAGGTTGTCCTTGTTTCGAATTCGACGTGTGCTTAAGAGTAACAAATCAGTGTACGCATACCATACGACATAAGTTTAGTGTCATTGTGAACACGATAAAAAAAGCCGCTCAATCGAGCGGCTTGAAGATTCAATGCAGAATATGGATAGCTTAAATGGCGTTGCCATCCGAGTCGAGTTTAGTAACCTCGCCAAGATTCAGTGCGCGCACCTCATCTTCGATTTGGCTAAGATCACCAACAATGACCCAAGTCAGCGCATTTGGAGCTAACACGTTCTCCGCTGTGGATTGAATGGTATCCAATTCCATCGCGTTTACGCGCTGTCCAAATGACTCTAACCAAGCCATGTCTTTCTCTTTATCCAACATATCGACAATCGCACCTAACAGCGCACCCTTTGTCTCGTAGGCACCAGGTAATCGTGCCGTCTTGTTGGATTTCACTTTGTTTAACTCTTCGGTTGTTGCTGGCTCATCGCCGATATAGCCATTGAATTCTTTCAAGATTTCTTGAATCGATTCAGCAGTCTTATCAGTTTGGACAGGAGCGAGGGCGAGCAACAGACCCTGTGCTTCGGCATCAAACCATACCGAGCGCGCGCCATATGACCAACCTTTGTCTTCACGCAGGTTCATATTCAAACGACTCGTGAAGCTACCGCCGATAATGGTGTTCATAACGTCAACGATTTCAGCATTGTCGGCTTTACCTGATGGTGCAAACTGACCCGCAATGATGGTCGATTGCGGCGTACCGGGT
>DASSWH010000130.1:0-3740 GCA_035705175.1 Pseudidiomarina sp. | reverse complement strand
GGACATCTTGTTCATTCTTTAGCAATGCGCCGAAAAGAGGCATCAGACCGCCTTTTTGCTGAGTCTCTTGTAGTTGTTGCGGAGTAATTTTTTCTGCTAGTAACAGCTTCAACCAATCGATTAATTCTGAGGTCGAAGGTTTTTTCTTAAGGTTGGGCATTTGCCGCACATCAAAAAATACTTCGAGTGCGATGCTTAACAGCTGCTTTTGGATATCAGGGTAATGTACTTGCACGATATCACGCAGGGTATTCGCATCAGGAAATTTTATGTAGTGGAAGAAGCAGCGTCTTAAAAAAGCATCCGGTAATTCTTTTTCGTTGTTTGACGTAATAATGACAATCGGGCGCTGCTGAGCAATGATTTGTTCGCCAGTCTCATAAACATGAAATTCCATTTGATCGAGCTCATGGAGCAAGTCATTTGGAAACTCAATGTCAGCTTTGTCAATTTCATCAATGAGCAAAACCGGGCGCTGCTGCGCCGTAAATGCCTGCCACAACTTACCCGGTTTGATGTAATTGCTAATGTCATGGACTTTATCGCTGCCTAGCTGACTATCTCGGAGTCGCGATACTGCGTCATATTCGTACAAGCCTTGTTGCGCTTTGGTCGTCGATTTAATCTGCCATCGCAGCAGCGGAGCTTGCAGACTTGCAGCGAGCTCCTCGGCTAGGCGGGTTTTTCCCGTACCCGGTTCGCCCTTTAATAATAGGGGTTTTTCTAGGGTAACCGCTGCGTTCACAGCCAAACTGAGATCGTCCGCCACAATATACGTGGCGGTACTGGTAAAAGACTGACTAACCATAGATTATCTCTAAGTTATTGCTTGGTTGGTGCAATCTTAGCAATATTTTCGAGGTAGTTGGTGCCAGTTTGTTGCACTTGGTCAAATTCCATCCGTTCCGAGCTGATATGAATCACCTCGACTTGCTCTTGCATCGTCTCAACTTCTTCATTCAAGCGTGCTAAAGCGACCTCAATGGTATAGGTGAGTTGATGAATTTCAGCCATATCGCTAGCCGTCATGTCTGATTTACCGATGATGGCTTGCAGTTTCGCATTGTAGACACTGAGGTTTTCAATGGCGGCATCTAAGGTTGGCGATGGCTCCCCTGCAAAGTGATCAGGACGTTTTTCATCAGCAAAGGCAACGGCTGCAGGTAGGAATGTCAAAGCGAGTACAACAGGTAAAAATTTCATCTTTATCTCCACACGAGTGAACAGTAAATAGTTAAATGTGAACGGATACATGATTATGTATTGAGAATTATTCGCATTAGGGTATCACGATAGTGAGCCCGGTTGGAAGTCACAGTCACGAAAGAATTCTTGCCAATGTTCGGCGTGCGTTTTAATCGCAGCAGTCAACTCGATGGATAAGTCTTGTAATCCGGCAAGATAATCAACGAGTAGCGCTTGATTGCTGTGTTTTTGAAGTTCTGTGAGTAGCGGTCCAACGCGATAGGCGTGTCCGGTGAGCAGTGCTACTTGTGTTTGCACTTCAGCGGCAAAATACTTGGTAAACACCGTTCGGAGTATCTGTGCGCGCTGCGGAGTCCCGGCGCTCATGCATCCGGCGCGCGCGCTAGCTCCGTTGACTAACGCGTGACTTTGTTCAAGTCCATAGATCCATTCGTGCTGATTACGCCACAGAAAGCCAAGGGCATCGCTTTGTTCTAAAGTTTCAAGAGCCTGCTCAAGTCGGTCGGCACTCACGAGTGATGGGTTAGACGCTTCGGTGTATTGAAGCAAATTCAGGAGCACTTGAAAGGCATCCAAACTCTCAGCCAGAGATTCATTCGAGAGGTCAGCGCTACTTTGATTCGCAGGTGTCAGCGCATGCCGTAATGCGTCATCCGAGGCGATAGCTCTCTGCTTCAGCAGAGGCAGAGTCGCTCGTTTAGCCGCGAGTGCTTGCTGTAAACGTTGTCCGAGTTCAGAGTCAGGATTATCTAAGCTGGTTAAACATTCACTCAATTGTTCAACGATCTCCAGATCACCATGATACCGTCGAAAGCCGTTTTCTAGACGCCCCAAAGCCGAGTTGCGCTGGACGATACTTGCGCCTGCAGCACAGGTATCTAACCGCAATGAATCGAGCAGGGAAACCGTGACCTCAGGGACTTCCACACGCAGTTCGCGCGGTTCTGGCGGTCGAGTTACGGCGGGTATCTGTAAAGCTGGGAGCTCCAAATTTTGTGGTGTGGCGACTCGCTCTCGATAATCGACTAAAACTTTAAGAGCTGGCGGCTCATCACTACAACCGCTCAACGTTAAGCTGAAAAACAGCATAAGTAGGCCGATTGCGTAGCCAAATCGAGTGGTTCTGGTTACAATCATTCGCCTCTCACATCGTTCATGGAATGGGTTCATGTTTACAGGTATTGTCCAAACACAGGCCACCGTCAAAACACTGACTCGGCGTGGCGAGTTCGTCCAGTTGTGCTTGCAAGTGGAGCCTCAGTTTCTGGTCAACGTTCAGCTCGGTGCCAGTATAGCCATAAACGGCTGTTGTCTCACTGTGGTTCACTTTACGGAGACAACGGTCAACTTCGATGTGATTGACGAAACCTTGCGCTTAACCAATCTCGGCGAGTTGAGCGTGGACAGTGTGGTGAACTTCGAACGGTCGTTGAAGGTGGGTGATGAAATAGGTGGGCATCATGTGTCTGGCCACATACACGGTGTCGGCACGGTTGCACAACTCGATATCAGCGATGACAACTGGGCGATGTGGATTGAATTTCCAGAAGAATTTAAGCGTTATATTTTTGCGAAGGGATTCATCAGCGTCAATGGCGCCAGTCTCACTATTGGTCAGGTTAAAGACAACCGTTTCTCGCTGCATTTAATTCCAGAAACGCTGCGGTTAACCAATTTAGCTGGCGTGAAAGTAGGCTCGCGACTGAACCTAGAGCTCGATCAACAAACGATCACCATCGTCGACACCGTAGAACGAACCCTCGCCATTAGACAGTGAACAGTTAATAGTAAATAGGTAACAGAAAACCAAAGATCGAAGCTAGTGGTTGCTATTCACGGTTCACCATTCACTATCTCTTGTTATTCCTCCACTCGGAGGCGTAGTTGATCGTGTAATTCATCGACCTCGAGATGCAGATGAATATCATGCCCGCAGGCGCGGCATTCATCCTGATAGTCTTGGTCGCCCTGACTCGGGTCGAGCAGCACATGCACGGCATGTCCACATACAGGGCAGTGAACCGATGCATCACGTAATTTCTCAGCATTCATGACAGGTACTCCTCAGTGAAACTCCTTCCGATTGAGAGCTTTCACTGTGAGTATGGTACGTGGAGTGGATATTTTCCTGCCGTAATCAAGTGAACAAAGTTAACTAATTGAAGAGTAGTGCAATTCCGCAAACAGCAAGTAATGCGCCGGCTATTGCGCGCAGCGAAAGTCGGCGCCGACCGTGTGCTGCAGGCAGAAACCATTGAATCGGTATCAACCATAATGGCGCGGTTGCTAATAAGGTTTGCGCCACGCCGGGGTGAATATAAGCAATGGCGGTTTGTTGCAACCAAATGGCAATGAACGTACCCAGTATAATCGCTGTCACTAACCACGGTATCGATGTATGACGCAACGCAGAACGAGTTGAGCTAATGAGGCTGTGTTTGAGCACCAACAATGCGATTGTGAGCGCGACGGTACCGGCAAAAATACGCAACAATGCGGCGTTTAATGGATTCATTTCGAAGGCAGTCAGCGCA
>DASSWH010000129.1:0-16804 GCA_035705175.1 Pseudidiomarina sp. | reverse complement strand
CCAGCAAACGGGAAGCTCGCTGATACATCGACTGAACTGGTGTTCGCTTCGTCAGTTTGCGTTCCGGTCCAACGAATCATTGAACCATCGTCACTCAAACCGAATTCAGTTGCCGTGGAACGCGTTTCACTCGCGGTCACTGACCCCTCAACAACAGTCGCACCTGCAGGAACTTGCACGTCAATGGTTACAGGTTCACCGGTACTTCCGAGAGCGCCGCGTGCTGTCAACGTGTAAGGCGAGCCAATCACCGCCTCGCCGGCCGTTTGACCAACACTCACAATTGCTGGGTTGTCCGACTTCGTGGCATAAACGGCAATCGGCAAGCGCAGGTCGGTACTATTTCCATTGCTTTCCAGCATCACCTCACCGAAATACCAGCCGTCTTCAGCGAAACGTGTATCGACAGTCAGTTCAAACTGTGCCGAACCGTCTGCAGCAATTTCCACATTGGTAACATTTAGCGATGCAGTCACGTCCGTATCACGCATCATGACAGTGGCGTTCCAGCTTGATGCTGCACCACTGATATCCGTAATGGTGCGGTCAAATGTACAAGTAATTGCACATGAAACTTCCGCAAACGATGGTTTATCAACAACAACCGCAACATTGGCTGCCGCAGCAATATCCATTCGTCCAGCACCCACATCAAAGGGGTCACTCGCAGTAACGCCATCTTCTTTGCGGATACCACCGATAGATGAAGTCATCAAAATAGATTTCAGTTGATCGGCATCAACATCACCATAAACACTCTTCATCAACGCAGCTGCACCGGTAACGTGTGGAGCGGCCATTGATGTACCCGTCAACAACGACAAACCGCCGCTGGTGTTTGCAGATAAGATACTTGAGCCTGGTGCAGCAATATCAGGTTTGAGGAAGTTCGGGTTACCGTTCGGACCACGAGAACTCGATACGGCCATGATATCAGCTCGCTCAGGATAAACCTTAGCTTGTGCTGGTGTAATAACGGCTTCATCGCCAGCAGTCCAAGCTGCCAAAATAGCCTCACCATCGGCTTGCGATATTGAGAAGCTTGGCAGTGTTGAAGCGCCGACATTCATGATCAGTGGAGCAGGTACATTGTTGTATAACAACATACCGCTCGCGCCTGCGTTATCCAGGTTAATGGCCTTTTGCTCAAAAGAACATTCGCCACGTTGAACGAGTACGAGCTCACCATTAAACGCACCTTCTGCAAAGGCGTTACACGCCAAAGCGTTGGCTTCATCAACCACAATAGTTGCCGTCAATTCAGCAACAAAATTTTCTTCAAGAGACGTTTGGCTGCCTTCAGTGGCATCGATGCCGGTTAATCCAGACACGCTCAATTGGTTCACAAAATCGCGACCATGCGTTGTATTGGCAACGGTCAAACCATCCTCAATACAGCTTGGACAACCAATGGTCATTTGGCCCGGACCTGAGTTGCCGGCCGAGGTAACCGTCAATACGCCCGCTGCGTTAATCGCCTCAAATACGGTTCTATAGGCACTGTCTTCCGGTGCGGTACCAGCACCGCCGCCCCACGAGTTATTGATAACGTCGGCGCCGTCGGCGAGTGCATCCTCTAATGCAGGGATCAACATGGCATTAGAACCACTACCGACGTTTTCGGTATTGCGGAATAACGCTTTATACACCATTAAATAGGCGCCAGGAGCAACACCCGAAACGTTCACTGCAGCGCCACCTATTGTGGTCGTTACTGGGTTACCGACTGCGGTACCCGCTACGTGTGTTCCGTGACCACCGACGTCTTGTGGCGTTAGGACTTCTTCAGGGAGTGTTTCAAAGGTCGGCTCGTAATAACGAGCAACGATCAATTTATCATTACAGAAGGTCGCATCTACCGTTGAGCAGTAATCATCCGTTGCTACCGGAGTAGTCGGAGCCACGTGCCCATTATCGGCAAACATTGGATGCGTTGGCGTAATACCACCATCGATAACAGCAACTTTAATGCCTGCACCGGCAGTTTCCTGCCCGCCCAATACCGACCACACTTCTGGCGTATTCAGCAAGTCAATGGATGTATCCATCTGCGTGTACATCATTTCGTTTTCGAAGACACGCTTCACGCCTGGAATGCTGGCTAACTCGGCTTTTGCATCTACTTTACCGGGTATCTCAACAACCATACCGTTCATCGTCAAACTCAGATGACGGCTGACCTGCAGTTCAGGAAACTTAGCTTGCATCGCAGACGCTACTTTACGTTGCTCTTGCAGTAAGAATTCCTGATAGTTTTTTGCTGCCGGTAAACTGGCATCAAACTGCTCCAGTCCATTTGCTTTCGCTGAACTTGGCGATAAACCTGAAATACCGCCGTTATAAAGCGTCGCTGCCGGCGCTTCTAACTGAACGATATAGTAGGTCGGAAATTCTTGGCGTAATTTAGTGCGCTCAGATTTTTGTAAATCGAGCAATGCACGTTCGCGCTGAGGAACGGGCTGATCGGCTGCAAGCGTTAATTCCTGAGCGATAACCGAACCTGCGGCTAGGGTTGATGCAATAGCGACAGCTAATGCTTGCTTGCGCGGCGTAAACGCTGGCAGCAAAGAGTGAACTACTTTCATGGGTTTTAACCTCTGGTTACGTTCTTATTTTTTCTAGCTTGTTTGTTCTGGCTTGTTATTTTTTAGTAAATGAACAATAAGAATGTAACACGCAACATGCTGTTAACACACGCGCATTGTCGAGGTTTTACATCAGGGGTTGTAACGAATTGTAACAAGCATTAACAAATCATCGCTAACGCATTGTTTCTTCAGTTGTCTATTTCTTTTGGTTCAACTCACGGGAGCTTCAAGCTGAAGTCGTTCTGCCAGTAGCACGGCTTGCGTACGACTATACACGCCCAGCTTACGAAAAATCGCCGTGATATGAGCCTTTACTGTGGCTTCGGTAATATTGAGTTGATAGGCAATTTGCTTGTTTAACAAGCCTTCATGCAGAAGATAAAGTACGCGGTATTGCTGCGGTGTTAAATCCGCGACTTTACGCGCAATTTCTTGATCTTCCGCCGTCAAGTTGTCTAGTCGGCCACGCACAGATTCAGGCACCCAACTATCCCCCTGCAGTATCGCATCAATTGCTTCCGCAATCTGACTCGAGGGAAGTGACTTCGGAATAAAACCGAGTGCTCCGAACCCCATACATTTCGCAACCACGGTTGCATCTTCACTGCCGGAAATCACCGCCACAGGCAATAATGGAAAGTCTTCACGAATACGAATCAAGCCGTAAAAGTCGCCACTACCCGGCATATGCAGGTCAAGTAACAAAAGGTCAAGATCGTCATCCTCAGCAAGTGCTGCAAGTGTGGAGTCGAGATCACCCGCTTCCCGTAATTCGAGTTCAGGATAATGCGTCGCGAGTGCGCCTTGCAGCGCCTCACGAAACAATGGATGATCATCAGCAATCAAAAATTTAGCCATAACCCCATCACTTGCGTCGGCAAGCCCTTGAGAATGCGAACTTTTTCGCGAACGCCTTACTTGTTTAGACGATTTTCAATCAAGGAATCTACCACACTTGGATCGGCAAGCGTAGACGTATCACCGAGGTTTTCAAACTCGTTCGCAGCAATCTTCCGCAAGATCCGCCGCATGATTTTACCAGAACGGGTTTTCGGTAAGTCAGGCGCCCAATGAATGAAGTCTGGTGTTGCAATCGGACTCAATTCAGAGCGGACCCAATCACGCACCTCTTTTGTTAACGCATCGCTCACATCAGTGCCCGACATGGCAATCACATAAACATAGATGCCTTGCCCCTTAATGTCATGCGGATAACCCACTACCGCCGCTTCTGAAATCGCTTTGTGTTCGACCAGAACACTCTCAATTTCGGCGGTTCCTAAGCGGTGACCAGACACATTCAGCACATCGTCGACACGTCCAGTAATCCAAAAGTAATCGTCTTCATCGCGGCGTGCCCCGTCACCGGTAAAATAGCGATTTTTATAGGCCGAGAAGTAGGTCTGTTCAAACCGCTCGTGGTCACCCCACAAGGTTCTCGACTGCCCCGGCCAAGATGCGTTGATCACCAAGTT
The DNA here is from genome assembly GCA_035705175.1 of Pseudidiomarina sp. Taxonomy (GTDB): domain Bacteria; phylum Pseudomonadota; class Gammaproteobacteria; order Enterobacterales; family Alteromonadaceae; genus Pseudidiomarina. Next base: position 12,741 of record DASSWH010000129.1, on the reverse strand, counting down.
TCCCTCAACCGCGCCACTGAGCTCATTACCCTCTGCATCGACCAACGCGGGCTGAATACCAAAGAAGGGTCTGGTGGCTGATCCGGGTTTCAAATCAGTAGCTCCAGGTAGTGGCGTGATCATAATGCCGCCGGTTTCGGTTTGCCACCAGGTATCCACTATTGGGCAGCGCTTGTCGCCGATGGTTTTGTAGTACCATTCCCACGCTTCGGGATTGATCGGTTCGCCAACACTCCCCAGAGTTCGTAGCGACTTACGCGTACTGGTCTCGGCAGCCGCTGTGCCCTTCGACATCAGCGCTCGAATAGCGGTTGGTGCGGTATACAAGATATTGACGCTGTGCTTATCGACTATTTCACCAATCCGTCCAATGCCAGGGTACGTAGGCAGTCCCTCAAACATTAAGGTCGTGGCTCCGTTGGCAAGCGGGCCATACACAATGTAACTGTGTCCGGTAATCCAACCGACATCGGCCGCACACCAATACACATCATCTTCATGGTAATCAAACACATACTCATGGGTCATCGACACCCACACCATATAACCACCGGTGGTATGCAACACCCCCTTTGGCTTGCCCGTCGAGCCCGAGGTATACAGAATAAATAAGGGGTCTTCTGCATTCATGACCTCCGGCTGACACTCACTGGAAACATCTTTCACCAGTTGGTCAAGCCAGACGTCTCGCGGCGCCTCGAATGCAACGTCGGCGTGGGTCACTCGACACACCACGACATGCTTGACGGACGGACAGCGACCATTCTTCAGCGCTTCGTCAACGTTTGCTTTTAACGGAGTGGTCTTGCCACCTCGACGACCTTCATCCGCGGTAATCACGACCTTAACGCCACAGTCATTGACCCGATCGGCAATGGCATTAGGAGAGAAACCACCAAAAATAACCGTGTGCACAGCACCAATGCGCGCACAGGCAAGCATGGCATAGGCCGCTTCGGGGACCATCGGCATGTAAATTGCCACGCGATCACCTTTCTCGACTCCAAGCTTTTTCAAACCATTCGCAAACCGAGATACTTCATGATGGAGTTGCTGATAGCTAATCTCCTCACTCACACTCGGATCATCCCCTTCCCAAATAATGGCCGTTTTATCCGCCCGCTCGGTCAAATGACGATCGACGCAGTTGTAGCAAGCATTCAACGTTCCATCTTCGAACCATTTGATACTGACATTACCGGGTGCAAAGCTGGTGTTTTGTACTTTGCTGTAGGGGCTAAACCAACTGATCCGTTGACCATGCTCGGCCCAGAAAGCATCGGCGTTGTGAATGCTCTCTTGATACATTTTTACGTAGTTGTCGTTATCAATGTGCGCTCGCGCCTTGGCATCGGCAGGAACCTTGTGAACCTCATGCTGCATACAACCTCCTTCATGAGTGAATAGTGAACGGTGAATAGTGAATAGTGAATAGTGAATAGTGAACAGAATGAGAAAAACACAAAAATTGTATTTCTATTCACTGTTCACTGTTCGCTATTCACTGTCGGTTAACTATTCACTATTTACCGTCTTTTAAGCCATTAGACCATAGTCTAGATTGATTAATCCCTCCATCCCGCCGATGCTTTTTAGGCATTTTACACACGCTTTCTTTTGGGAGGAGCACAGCAATGCTGCATAACAAACTACAGAAATCGCTGATTGCCAGTGCAGTACTCGGAGCTATCGTATCAGCTCCAGTGATGGCGGACGAAGGTCCAACATGGAAATTTAGTGGCTACGTGAAGCTCGACGCCTTTGCCTCAGATTACGGTGATGGCACCGCGCCAGCGAGCGGCTTTATTGGTCGACAATTCTACATTCCCAGCACCACACCCGTTGGCGGTCAAGGTGATGATCCCGTGACAGATGTGCATGCACGCCAATCACGATTCTTCTTTGATGTGAATCAAAAGCTCGACAACGGCAAAGATATTAGCGCACGAATCGAAATTGATTTTTTAACGGTGCCAGTGGGCGACGAGCGGATCACCAATTCGTATGCGCCACGCTTACGTCAAGCCTATCTGAAATATGATAACTGGTTGATCGGTCAAGCCTGGTCAAACTTTCAAGACCTCAGCATTTTACCTGAATCAGTCGATTTTGTCGGCGCGACTGACGGTATGATCTTTATGCGTCAACCACAGATTCGCTACACGTCAGGTGCGTGGAGCTTCTCATTGGAAAATCCGGAAACCACCATCACACCAAATGGTGGCGGCGGACGTATCACCTCAAGTGACGGTCTCATGCCAGACTTCACAGCGAAGTACAGCGGCAAGTCAGGTAATTTAAGCTACAGCATTGCCGGTTTAGTACGTCAACTTGCGTACGATGTGGATGGCGATGGCAGTGATGAAACCGCAGGTGGCTTTGGTGTTAATTTTGCCGCCAAGTACGTGCTCGGAAATGGCAACGACATTCGCTTCTCAGCATCGACTGGCTCTGGTTTTGGCCGCTATTTAGGTCTGAATACTTTTAACGGTGCCGTGATCGACGCCAATGGTGACCTCGAAGCTATTGATAGCCAAGGTATCACGTTCGCTTACCGTCATCAGTGGAACGAAAAAACCCGCAGTAACTTGGTATACAGTCGTGGTTGGGCCGACAATGACACCGGACTCGTCGGAACCGCTGTCACAGAGTCAACCCAACGGATCGGCTTCAATGTGATGCATTCACCAGCAAAAAATGTCACGTTTGGTGTCGAGCTCTCACAAGCGACACGTGAAATTGAATCTGGTGTAGATGGTGATATGACGCGGCTGCACTTCATGGCAATGTACAGCTTCTAAGTGAAAAGTGAATGGTGAACGGAAAACAACTCTGTTCACCATTTTTTTGTTCACGGTTCACTATGCTTACGTTTGCCTGTTCACTATGACCTATTCACTTTTCACCGTAATTTACAGGTCTTCTTTCGCTACTGGGCGGCCAAAATAGTAACCCTGCATGTAATTGCACCCTAGTTCCGTGACAAACTCCGCTTGCTGCGTCGTTTCCACACCTTCAGCGACCACCGCAAAGTCCAGTGATTGAGCAATCTTAATCACACTGCTGACCAACACGCGGTCACTTTTGTGGGTGCGAATACCCTGAATAAAACTACGGTCAATTTTCACTTTATCCATCGGCAACCGCTTCAAATAACTGAGTGATGAGAAGCCAGTACCGAAGTCGTCCAACGCAATTGAGAACTGCTGTTGGCGTAGGCGTTTTAACACAGCGATGGCGTAGTCGGTATTCTCCATCAAGATGCTTTCGGTGAGTTCTAGCTCAATCCATTCCGGTTTACAGCCGGTTTCCGCCAACGTTTGTTCCAAATGGTCCGCAAACTCGGACCGATTAAAATGCAGTGTCGACAGATTCACCGAAATTTTGCGTGGTCCTTCCTTCTGGAACTCAACAGCATCCATAAACGCTTGTCTGAACACCCACTCGCTCAATGGAATAATCTGCCCAGTCATTTCAGCTAACGGAATAAATTCGCTGGGCGGTATAAACTTGCCGGGTTCGCGCTCCCAGCGCAACAGCGCTTCATAACCCACCACCTGCAAATCATTGCAACGGACTATGGGCTGATAGTGCAACCGCAATTGCTGCTTTTCAATCGCCTCTTGCAGGCTACTGCGCATCGCCGCCGAGGACTTAAACTGCAGCGACATGCTCTCTTGATACACTTGCACATGATTATGTCCCAAGCGTTTTGCCTGGTGCATTGCCATATCGGCTCGCTGCACCAATTCCAGCGGCGCGTATTGATCGCTGGTTTGATGCGCCACACCAATACTCGCGGTTAAATAAATTTTGTGCTGCATAATGCGATAAGGTTGAGCTACCGCACTGAGAATACGCTGCGTGAGTGCGTTTACGGCGTCCTCATCATGGTGCAGATTTTCGGCAACTAAAAGAAACTCATCGCCGCCGAAACGCGCTAAATGCGCTCGTCCGCCGACCACATTTTCCAAGCGTTGTGCCAACAGTTGCAGCAATCGATCACCCACTTGCAAGCCAAGACTATCGTTGATGAGAGTGAAACCATCCAAATCAATAAACATCACCGTGAGCTGCTGTGACTGATTGAATCTAGCGTTAAGATGACGCTCAATAGTGGTCCGATTGAACAATCCAGTTAAGGCATCGTGATCGGCTTGGAACTTCAACTGGTGACCCTGTGAAATCAAAGTACGGTTGCGCTCTATCGTCAACGACACCAGCATCACCAATCCGATGCCGGCGATAGCCACTAATACTTGTAAATTGGCCATTGCTTGCATATCGCTGAGATCGATCATATATGCCACGATGGGGGTACCCGCGCTGTAGGGCGTATTCAGTGCGTCGCCATGCAGGAATATTGCCTGCTCTTGAATATGTTTAAGCTCGTCGTCGGTTACCCATCTGCCATACTTATCCATCATAAATTTCGAGGCGACATCGGTATAAGTCATAATAGGCGACGATACTTGCGCAACCTGGGCGGCTAACATGGTCGGCACATCGATTACAGAAATTAGTGAGTACCACGGTGAGATACCGGCTTCTTCTTGGAAACGCACGGGTAATCGCAGTAATAGTTTTGCTCCCTCTTGCGTATACTCTGGAGCAGGCACTAGTAGTTGAACTGGATCTGGAAATTCATTTAATCGCGGTTGCAAATTCACATCCGCAAAAATCAAATATTGGAAGCTCACATCATCACTTTCCGATATTTCCCACACCGGCTGCCCGGCAGCAGTCAATAGAATGAAGCTATCGATAAATTCGACATCACGCAGCAGCCCCTGCATGTCTTGGCGCATCAATTCATCATGGGCTTCATAGGGGTAGCTTTGCCAACGCTCCGCCATCCGCTCAAGCATGGTTATCGTCGCAATACCGGCTAAACGTCTATTCGCATTGAGACTATCCGCCGCTTGCTGCCCTTGGGCACGCAAACCAGACATTTCGCTATGGAACATTGCGACGCTGACCACCAATACAGCGACCAATCCGACGCTAGCAATAACCGTCGTCATGGGGGCCACTGAATGCGGTGGCCGGTTTGCATCGACACCAAGATTGATCAGTGCGATACCCGCTAACAACAGCACGATGCAGGCTACTAGGCTCCCGGTTGGATGACGTGCTACGAAGGGTTCATCCAAGGCATAATGCAAGGCCAGTAATGTCACTGCGGCGAATACTAAAATTACGCCGTACAGCAACTGCAAACGCATGAACAGAGGTCGCTGGGGACGTGCTACTAACCAGACTCCAACACCGGCAAAACCGATGTAAATGGCATCATGAATGCGAGTGTCAAAGGTATCAAGGTAACTGCCCAACCAGCCGTCGATTGAAGCGATAATCACCAATAATCCCAACAGCCGCGGCCCTACCGAATGCCAGCGCTTGATGCGACTGACACAGGTCAACAAGGCAGCACCGGTTGCGATAACGCCAATCAATAAAGAGGAACTAACGGAGTGATATATCAGTTGTTGTGTAGGTTCACCGATACGATAAATCAGAATGGCTAAGCCAGATATCGTCAAAGCCAGTGCCACAATAGTGTGAAGCACAGCGCGCACTTGATGATCGACAAGGGCCATTTGCATACAAATCTGTCCTCGGCAAAAAAATTTTTATAATTATTATGCGAGTCAGTATAACCACATCGAAAATGCGGTGGCTAGTATTTGTTCTTGTCGACCGTCTTGACGACTGCGGGGGACTACTTGGAGAGTAATAAAATTCGGAGCTTTTGCAGAATTCCGATATCTCGTCGGACCATCCATTCGGTCCCGTTACGATCACGAAACACAGCGTGTGTGAGCACAGGTGTACGTCCAAGTTCAGATTCAATCACCCGCATTGCATCACGGTTTGATTGTTGTACAGGAATAACAAGTTCTGACAAGGTTTCTTGCCCATTGAACAATGTTATTTTGCGAGGACGATTGGTCACTAGCCTTTCTCTTTCCATGGTCATGGCTTTATACGTTCCTTGGTGATGCTCTAACGGCGTATCATCACGGTTAAGCAATTCGAGAACTCTTTACAATCTACCGAAACTCACCGATTGAGTCTATACGTTTGCTTAACAGATTAAGCATTTCAAAAGTCATATATTGTTGTAAATATTTTTGTAAATTCGCTTGAACGCAAGATGTTTGCGATCGACTTCATTGATTCTCACGTACTAGATGACCACACTTATGATATTCGTTTTATTCTCATATCTGTTTTGTTCGGAGAACGTTATGCGCTCAGTCAAGTTAGTCGCTGTACTTATTAGTATTGGTTTACTCGTTGCCTGTACTAACACCCACACTCCTAAGGTCTCAGGAGAGGTTACCGATCCGATCAATTATCGCTCGGTGAAATTGATGGAACGCCCGCCAATGGGAGCCGAAGAAGTGGCGACGTTATCAACCAACTATGCATTAGCGGCACGCACAACCGACGATGAAAAACTCGAAGGCGCTATCAATCGCTTGCGGCTGCAAGCTGGCAATTTGGGTGCCGACATCTTGGTCATTAATGATATCCAAGAACATCGCACCAGCGGCGTAGTCACTGGAGCGGTGTTAGACACCGGACTCAACAGTGCTATTCCAGCAGCACCATCCCAGATCGTTCACGCGACGGCATATCGCTCGAAACAATGAGTGGAGGGATTTGGGCTGGCGTGCGTATATACGTTCAGGTCAGAACCAGAAACGGAACACAACAATTCCATGCAGCGCCAGCCCGTATTCCTGCGACAGCAGGCTAGTCATAAACTGATTGAGCGATTGCTCGCGGAGCACGATATTGCTTTACGCCGGTTTATCCGAGTACGGCTGGGAGCACAGCAAGACTGTGACGATGTGTTGCAGGAAGTGTATGTTCGTTTAAGTCAAATTAATGATTTACCAGAAAAGCTGGCCGATAGACTCGATACCGCGAGGAATTATCTCATGCAGATTGCCAGCAACCTATTGATTGATCGTGCCCGTCGGGCGCAGGTTCGCCACGCCGAACACCACGTCTCAACCGCTGATGTCGAGACCCATAGCACTCTCACTGCACCCGATCGTGATTTACACTCAAAACGCCAGCTGCAACAGGTTGAATCCGCATTGGCTAAGGTCAAATCCCTACATCGACAAGCATTTTTACTGCACCGCGTTGACGGCCTCAGCTATCGTGAAATTGGCGATCAGTTGGGTATCTCCGTCAGTACCGTAGAAAAATATATTGCGTCTGCTTTGCTGGCCGTGCGCCAGACACTACGGGATGATGCGGAGGCTCACTCATGAGTTCAGCAACCCTGATTCAAGCGCAAGCAGCGCGATTTGTTACCCGACTTTACTCGGGTGAATTGACCGCTCGTGAAGAACGGCACCTACAAGAATGGCGGCAGCAGTCACCCCAACATGAAGCCGAGTTCCAAGCCATGTTGGCCACCTGGGATATGACTGGACATCTATTTCAAAACCCCCAGCAACGACGTCGACCTGGCGTGCGGCGCGGTTGGTGGGCGGCTGCAGCCAGCATCGCGTTAGTTGGCGTAGTGAGTTGGCAACTGTGGCAAGCATCAGAGCCTGTTGAAACGGTAACATCGGCATCGCCACACATCGTCAGCGTGTCCACACCCGACTCGATAAATCTGAGTGCGCCAGTACAATTCCGAATTACTGAGCAAAAGCTCGAGTCAACAACGGCAAGTTATCAAACTCAAGTTGGGGAAGTATCGCATGTGTCGTTGACCGATGGCTCCATGTTGTCACTGAATACAGACACCGAAGTGGAAGTGACGTTTACTGCAAATCTGCGCCACGTGGTGCTGGTTCGCGGCGAAGCTTTTTTCGATGTCGCACCTGATGAAACGCGACCGTTTCACATAGATACCGGCCGTAAATTAATAGAGGTCGTCGGCACGCAGTTTAATGTCCGTAAACGGGCTGATGAAACGGTGATAAAAGTTTCCGTCTTAGAGGGTAAAGTAGCTGTCCGTGCCACCAAATCCGAAACCACGGAAACCATTGATCAGGCTTCAGCAGCGCCAACCGAAACCGATGTCACCTTGCTAACCGCTGGTGATATTGGCGCTTACAGTGAGTCCTCTGAGGTGGTCACCCAAAATCAAGTTCAAGCGGTTTCCAGCGCCCAAAGTTGGCGGCGTGGGGTATTCCGCTTTGACGATGAGCCGCTGGAACATGTCATTCGGGAATTCAATCGGTACCGCGAACGCAAAATCGTGATTGCAGATGCAAGCGTCGCTGAATTACGTATCAGTGGTGTCTTCCATTTAAAAAACGGCGACAATATTTTGACCGCATTGGAGAGCACACTGCCCGTTCAGTTTGACCGCAGTGAGCAACAAGTCACCGCAAGAAGACGCTGAACTGTAAATAATCAGGAGGGATTTTTTTTACGCTGCGTATATAGCAATAGACTGATAACAACAACAGGAACGTCTCATGAAGTCGACCACGCATCGTCTCAGCTACCTCAGCTGCTGCACACTCTTGGCACTAGGTGCGGAAGCACTTACCATGAATATCGGTTATGCCGCACCGCAGGCACAAACCATAACCACGACCGTTCGATATGACATCCCCGCTCAACCGACGAGTGCAACTTTACTTGAAGTTGCGGAGCAAGCCAACGTTCAAATTATCTTTACCCCACAAGCAACACGCGGCCAGAACTCACCCATGGTGTCCGGTAATTTGACCCCGCTAGCTGCGATCCAACAAGCGTTGGCAGGCACTGAACTTGCAGTGGAACAACAAGGTTCTGGCACTTTCGTGGTAACTCGAATCCAGCAACAATCCAGTAATCGAGTCCAACAAAGCTTCGACGATAGTTTGGGAAATGCTGACGAAGAACGCACAGAAGATGTCGAGCGTATTCAAGTAGTTGGCTCTAATATTGTTGGCGCGCGGGCGGCGGGTAACCTGCCCGTGACGATTCTGAACGCTGAAGATATCGCGAATACCGGTGCGGTCACTGGTGATGAACTCTTACGTTCGATCCCGCAAGTGGGCGACATTAGTTTTAACAATGAACGTACGATCGGCGGCGTCAATGACGCCCGAGGCGACGTTGCTTCTATCAACCTGCGCGGCATTGGCACGGGTAATACCTTAACCTTATTGAATGGCCGTCGGCTGGTACTCCATCCGGGCACACAAACAGAAAGCTTTGTGCCGGTAACTACCGTCAACTCCAACACCCTGCCCGTAGCCGGTTTACGGCGCCTGGAAGTGTTGCGCGACGGCGCAGCAGCTATCTATGGCACCGATGCTGTGGCCGGAGTCATCAACTATGTACTGAAGGACAACGTAGAACAAAGCAATTTGAATGTGACCTACGGTGCGTCCGAGGGGACCTCACTCGATCAATTAAACATCAACGGCTCGACCGGCTTTGCCTTCAATGATGACAAAGGCCATTTAACGCTGTCTGCGGCGCTCTATAGTCGCAGTGAATTGCCGGCCAACGAACGTTATTACTCGCGCAGTAAAGACCTTCGAGATGCGCGCGGTATTCCGGCTGATTTCCTCGGTGATTCGCAGTTGCGTAATACGTCACTCTCGTCGCCGTGGGGTATCTTTGAAACCGATTCATTAGGCACGTTTCACGTGCAACCGAATACGATGTCCGGTTGCGTTGTGCAAATAGACGATCAAGTTTGTGCCGATCAAGGTTCACTCTCAGAAAATATGCGCTACGACCCATCACTCGAAGATCAAAGCATGACTTCAGCTGTGGATCGCATTAACGTGTTTGCGCACATGACACATGAAGTCACCGACTCGATGGAATTTTTTGGCGAGGCTTTATACTACAAAGCCGATTCCAAGCGGCGGCGCGAACAGAATGCCAATTTGACTGCGCAGCGGTTTACCATCAACGCTGATGCAGCGTATAACCCGTTCGGTGAAGAAGTCTTGTTGCGCAACTATCGACCGGTTGACGTTGGTCCGCGACGGATTGAAGTTGAAGATACCAGCTACCGTCTATTAGCCGGTTTACGCGGTTTCAGTGGGATGTGGGATTGGGAAAGTGCCGTCTTGTACTCACGTGCAGATACTCTCGATATGGCGTATAACCGCGTCGACCTCAATGCATTTCGTGCTGCCATCAATGCCACGGATCCAGCTGTAGCTTACAACCCATTCTTAGGTGGTGACCCGGCCAACCTCACAACAGGTGTCTCTCGCCGCAATGATGCTGCGGTTATCGCCGGCATCGTAACGAATGTTTCCAGAGAGAGTGAATCGGAACTTGCCTTGTGGGATTTTCGTATCTCCAATCCGGCTATCGTTAGTTGGTATGCCGGTGATGTCGGATTAGCAGCTGGTGTCGAGTTTCGTCACGAAGGGTATGCTGATGACCGTGATCCCCTCCTAGATGGATCGACGCCGTTTGTCGATAGTGCAACCGGTGAAATTCTCAACGACTCTTCGGTGCAAGGTAGCAGCGCCACACCAGACTCCAGCGGCAGCCGTAACGTCGCCTCAGCGTACGCTGAAGTATTGGTGCCGCTGTATCATAATGTCGACATGCAACTTGCATTGCGGCATGAACGTTTCTCCGATGTGGGTAGTGTCACTAAACCTAAAATCGCTCTCAGTTGGCTACCCAGCGATTCGGTGCAGTTGCGAGCAGCCTACTCCGGCGGCTTCCGCGCTCCGAACCTTCCGCAAGTGGTTGAGCAAGGCGTGACGCGTTCCAATACGCGTGATGATCCAGTCACTGGCGAACGCTACAGTATTGCAGAGGTTCGCGGAGGCAACGCAACACTCGAACCTGAGGAAAGTGAAACACTCAGCTACGGTATCGCCTTTGCACCGACTACCCACTTGCTCGTCACCATCGATTGGTGGCACATCGAGCAAAATGGCGTGGTCGGGATCCTCAATAGTCAGACGCATTTACTCTACGACTCACTATTGCGCTCACAAGGCTCTAGAAACGAGGCAGTCATTCGTAACGATGAGCTAGAGGTGGTCTACGTTGAGAATACCTATAACAACTTAGACGTTCGTGAAATCGCCGGTATGGACATCAGCGTGAACTATGACCTCGATACCAACGTGGGTCGCTTTGACTTTGGTATCAATGCCGCAAATCTACGTAAATTTGTACAAACACCTGATCCTATCAGTCAAATCGTGCTCGATGCACAGGCGGCTGGTAACCCGGCAGTGCCCATCGATATCAGCGTAGTAGGCGCAGGTGACCTGCTTGCTCAAAACGGTAACCCAGAATGGCGCGGCAATGCCAGTGTAAACTGGCGCTGGAACCAGTGGGGTGCAGGGTTACGCTACAACTACGTGCATGACTTTATGGAAACCAGTGTCACTGATTCGGAAGGCAACATGATGCCGATTCAGAATTGGGAGACGGCCGACATGTATGTTGACTACCGCTTCAGTTCAGGTGTGCTCGACAACTCTCGCCTACGCTTTGGTATTCGCAACATTGCAGACAAAGCGCCACCCACTGCTGACGAAAGTTTCGGTTACTTCTCGAATGTTCATTCGAATCGCGGTCGTTATTATTACGCTAGCTGGTCGTGGACATTCTAATGCAACTGTATAGCCGAACTCTCCCCTGGGTAGGTTGGGTCGTGGCGGTGATGCTTTGTGCATCACCGTCAGCGACCGCCGCCGCAACGTGTCAGTTTGACAAGGTACACTTTAGTGCGGATTTTCCAAGTGGCCGTTTAGACGAATGTAAGCAGCTCAGTGAGAGTGACTACTTACTTACTGTTGCCCCGGAAAATAAGCCGATCAATCCAAGTCCTTGGTATGCCTTTCGCGCAGAAAGCCAGGTCGACGCGCCGCTAGCGCTGAACCTTATTGTGCGATCTGCACATGGCAAAGCTCGTTATACCCCGAAAGCTTCGATTGATAAGCGCACGTGGGCAGAACTTCCGCATACCTTTCATGATGATCGGGTAGCTGTTGCCGTCACGCTGCAGCCAGACTCGCAGCTTTATATTGCAGGACAAGAGTTGATTGATAATCGCAGCTACACTCGCTGGTTGGCTTCGCTGCTCAATCGGTTCGATACACTTGAGCTTTCGAGTATCGGTCAGTCAACCCAGCATCGACCACTGCCCGCTCTCATTCACCGAGCCGCGGCGAGCACAGCATGGCTAGTGATTATTGGTCGACAACATCCACCCGAAATTACCGGCGCCTTGGCATTGATGCATTTCAGTGAAACGTTGTTTGCTGCAGACGAATTAGCCTCTTTGCGCGAGCACTACAATATCTTGCTCGTGCCCAACATGAACCCCGATGGTGTACATGCAGGTAATTGGAGACATACCAGCACGGGTTTAGATATGAATCGGGACTGGAAAGCGCGTACCCAGCCTGAAACCCAGGCACTACACAACTTCTTGCAAGCGCGAGTGGCTGCTGGTGAACGGATTTGGTTCGCACTCGACTTCCACTCAACCCACCGCAATGTTTACTACACGATGCCCAGTCATTACGTGCGGGTAAATGGTCAGCCATTAGCAGAGCCTCAGTTGGTCGACAATTGGCTAGAACGTTTAGCCAGCGTCATTGACTACGATGTTGAGAATAAGCCGGGTCACAATGCTGATAGCGGTGTCTTCAAACAGTACATCGCTGATGAATATGGTGTGCATGCAGTCACCTACGAAGTTGGTGACCGTACCGACCGCAATGAAATAGCAGAGACCGCCCGCGCTGCAGCGCTCGCGCTCGCGCTCGCAAC
>DASSWH010000128.1:0-2224 GCA_035705175.1 Pseudidiomarina sp. | reverse complement strand
GTACCGTTTGGCGATGTAACCACTGATGGGAGCACGAATCTCGGTTTCGGCAAGATTGAGTGCGGCCATATCATAGCGTGCCTGCATCAAATCAGCAGAAAAACGCAGCTTTTGATAAGAATCTTCACTGATCATGTTCTGTTCAGCCATTTCTTTCATCCGGCTGAGTTCTTGTTGAATACTGTTCAGCTCGGCTCGGGCTTGTGCTGCTTGAATTTGGTATTCTTCGTCTCGAATACGAGCCAGAATTTGCCCTTTTTGGACGTAATCGCCCTCTTCGACGAGGACCTCCTCAACCAGTCCATTTGCTTTACTCACCACGTCAGTTTCTTCGCGCGCTTCTAAGGTCGCGGTTGTGCGAAAACTTGAGGTGATGGCATTCAATTGGACCTGTTGGGTGGCAACAGGAATTCGAGCCACTATTTCTTCTGCTTCGGGTTCTGGGTTTTGTGCCCCAGCATTGCCACAACCGGTTAACCCCAAGCTGAGAACGAGCAGGGTGGCGGCGATACTGGTGCGAGTTGGGAATCGAGTATTGGTGTTCATTGTTTTAAGTCCCGTCAAACGAAAATCAATCAATTGGTTAAAGTCATCAGTGTCATGCAGGTACTATGCCAACTTTACATGCCCCCCAATAGAGTTCGGTGGTATCTGCCGCCAAAGCTTACTTTGCAAAGGGTTTACGAAAATGTCTGGTGATTATGTGGTGGTTCGATGGTGCGTAGTTTAGTGCGGAAATGAATAAAAAAAAGCACCTCAAGAGGTGCTTTTTAGTAACAGTTAGTGAATTTGACCAACTGGATAAACGGCGGTTTAACGTTTGAGCGGTTTAAACTCGCGTTGTTCAGCGCCGGTATATAGTTGCCGTGGACGGCCAATTTTCTGGTTGGACTCACTCATCATCTCGTGCCAGTGTGAAATCCAGCCAACAGTGCGTGATAACGCGAATATCACCGTGAACATATTGGTCGGAATACCGATCGCTTTGAGAATGATACCCGAGTAGAAGTCAACGTTAGGATAGAGCTTCTTCTCGACGAAATACGGATCTTCCAACGCAATACGCTCAAGCTCCATCGCTACGTCAAGTAGTGGATCTTGGATATTCAATTCTTTGAGAACTTCGTGTGCACTCTCACGCATGACGGTTGCGCGTGGGTCGAAATTCTTATAAACGCGGTGGCCGAACCCCATGAGACGGAAAGAATCATTCTTATCTTTCGCCTTTTCCACATAGCGAGGAATGTTGTCAACCGAGCCAATCTCTTTCAACATGCGCAAGCAGGCTTCATTAGCGCCACCGTGCGCGGGGCCCCACAATGACGCAACGCCAGCAGCGATACACGCATAAGGGTTGGCACCGGAAGAGCCTGCTAAGCGAACTGTCGACGTTGACGCGTTTTGTTCGTGATCGGCATGCAACGTGAAGATACGATCCATTGCTTTCGCTATAGTTGGGCTGATTTTGTAATCTTCTGCCGGAACCGAGAACATCATATTTAAGAAGTTCTCTGAGTAGCTCAAATTATTTCGTGGATAGACGAACGGTTGACCGATACTAAATTTATAGGCCATCGCTGCGATTGTTGGCATTTTCGCAATCAATCGATAAGCACTGCGCAACCGTTGTTTGGGATCATGAATGTCTAAATCGTCATGATAGAATGATGACAATGCTCCAGTTACAGCACACAACATTGCCATTGGGTGCGCGTCGCGACGGAAACCATTAAAGAAATTATGCAAACCCTGATGCACCATTGTGTGCTTCGTGATGGTTTGTTTGAACTTTGCGTATTCATCTGCAGTCGGGGCTTCACCGTGGAGCAGCATGTAACATACTTCGAGATAATCCGCTTGAGTTGCAAGCTGATCAATAGGGTATCCGCGATGCAGAAGAACGCCTTGCTCACCATCGATGTAGGTAATTTTCGATTCGCACGAGCCAGTTGCTAAAAAGCCCGGGTCGAAAGTAAAGAACCCATGTTTGCCTAAAGTACGCACGTCAATTACATCATAGCCGGCTGTACCAGTAAGCACTGGTAATTCAATGGATTGGCCGTCAATCTGCAGGGTGGCTTTACGATCAGCCATAAGGAAATCTCCTTGTTTGAGTCTGCTTCATCACTTAAAAAGGACGCTAGTTTTACTCGATCTTAACCCCGCTTGTCAATTCAAACGACTGTTTGAACCAAACGGTCAGAGTGACTGTAGTGTCATAAAT
>DASSWH010000127.1:0-11189 GCA_035705175.1 Pseudidiomarina sp. | reverse complement strand
TCTTTCCGCAAGTGGCGGCTATGCAAATCAGTAAAGCAGGGGCAGGTCGCGATTAATGCAGAAGTACTGGGTTCCAGCACAAGCAGCTGAGGCCGAGCTGGTTGTGAAGAATAGTCGTTTTATCACCTCAGTGGTGCCAGTGCAGTCAGCAGCGGATTGTAAACAACATCTGCTCAATTGTCAGACGCAGTGGCCAGGAGCTAGTCATTATTGCAGTGCAGCTATTTATGGTGCGCCGGATGCAAGTCAAACCTACGCGATGAGCGACGATGGAGAGCCCAGTGGCACCGCCGGCCGGCCGCTATTGAATGTGCTGCTTGCGAGCCAGTTGGGAAATATTTCTGCCATTGTCGTGCGCTACTTCGGAGGCGTGAAACTGGGTACTGGTGGATTGCAGCGTGCTTATACGCAAGCATTGGTCGATACTCTAGAAGTCCTTCCAAAAGCAGAGAAATTGATTCGCAATCAAGCGATTATCGACTACGCTTATGCAGATCAGAAAGCAGTACAGCATTTACTCGAACGCTTCGATGTCACGGTGGCAGAACAACAATTTGGTGAACGGATCACGCTTTCACTTGAGGTTATTGCCGAAACCCAGCATAGTTTGGCAAGCGAACTCAAAAATGCGACGCAAGGGCGAGTTATCCTGCAACGCAAACAACAAAAATAAAGAGGACACGCGGTGCATTTTCGCGGCATTCTTCGCATATTAGGTCTACTGATTTGTTTGTTCAGTATTACCTTATTGCCTCCAGCAGCTATTGCGCTTATTTACGAAGACGGCGGTGGTGTGGCCTTTATGCTCGCCTTCGCAGTCTCGATCTTGATTGGTTTTTTGGTGTGGTATCCAAATCGTAACCAACGCTCTGACCTCAAAGCGCGGGATGGTTTTCTTCTGACTGTGCTGTTTTGGACCGTACTGGGTGCTGTCGGCGTTTTACCCTTCTTGTTCACAGAAGAAGTACCGCTATCTGTTACCGATGCAGCCTTTGAGTCCTTCTCGGGACTGACGACGACCGGTGCCACCATTCTTACAGGAATTGAGCATTTACCGCACAGTGTTTTGTATTACCGTCAACAGCTACAGTGGTTGGGCGGTATGGGTATTATCGTGCTTGCCGTAGCGGTTCTGCCAATGCTCGGTATTGGGGGAATGCAGTTGTATCGCGCTGAAATACCGGGACCGCTGAAAGATGCCAAAATGACCCCGCGCATTGCGGATACAGCGAAACATCTTTGGTATATCTATGTAACACTGACGGTAGCATGTGCAGTTGCCTATCGACTCGCTGGGATGAATTGGTTTGATGCAGTCAGCCATTCCTTCTCCACCATTGCGGTTGGCGGTTTCAGTACTTACGATGCGAGTATGGGCTATTTCGGCAGTTCCACAATCAACGTTATTTGTGTCGTGTTCTTGCTGCTTTCGTCATTGAACTTTGCCGTGCATTATGCGGCGATTACAGGACGTACCTTGCGCAGTTATTTTGTGGATCCCGAAGTGCGAGCCTTTCTTTTGATTCAATTGGCTCTGCTTTTTATCGTTTTCGCGACCGTGTTAACCCACAAAATTTTTACCGACACTGGTACGGCATTTAATCAAGCGCTCTTTCAGTCCGTTTCCATTAGTACCACCGCTGGATTTGCGACCACTGATTTTGCTTCATGGCCATTTTTTCTGCCGATTCTATTAATTTTTGCGAGTTTCATCGGCGGTTGTGCAAGCTCGACTGCAGGTGGTTTAAAAGTGGTTCGGGTGGTGTTGTTATACCGCCAAGGAATGCGCGAATTGCACCGACTAGTGCATCCCGCAGGCGTATTTTCAGTGAAGTTAGGTGATCGTGTGTTGCCACCACGGATTGTTGAAGCTGTCTGGGGATTCTTCGCAGCCTATGCATTGGTATTTGTCGTAATTATGCTTGGGCTGTTAGCGACCGGCTTAGACGATATTACCGCGTTTTCCGCGACGGCGGCTTGTTTGAACAACTTGGGGCCGGGATTAGGTGAAGTAGCCGCGAATTACCAATCCATTCCCGACACGGCGAAATGGTTGCTCATTCTTGCGATGTTGTTCGGTCGCTTAGAAGTGTTCACCATCCTCGTGTTGCTAACGCCAACCTTCTGGCGCTCCTAACGGTTCGTATTAGCACCAACTATTAGAAGAATAGTGCTGAAGGTTGGAACATCCGCTCAACTTCACGAATATATTTCTTGTCGACTAAAAACAAGATTACGTGGTCATCTGCATTGATTATGGTGCTATCATGCGCGATTAAGACCTCATGTCCTCGAACGATTGCGCCAATAGTTGTGCCCGGGGGCAATTTGATTTCGTTTATCGCTTTACCAATCACCTTTGAGGTCTTTTCATCGCCATGTGCAACCGCTTCGATCGCCTCGGCTGCGCCTTTGCGCAATGAGTAGGCGTTGACAATATCGCCGCGACGTATCAGTGATAGCAAAGCAGATACGGTAGCTCGTTGCGGTGAAATCGCAATGTCTATGGGTCCGTCCTGCACCAAATCGACATATGCCTGCCGTTGAATTAAGACCATCGTCTTTTTCGCGCCAAGTTTTTTCGCGAGCATGGCTGACATGATGTTGGCTTCATCGTCGTTGGTAACCGCAATAAACAAATCGACATCTTCAATATGCTCTTCAATGAGCAAGTTCTGTTCAGAAGCGTCACCTTCAAGAATGGTCGCATGGCGTATTGAGGCATTTAGCTCTCCGGCGCGTTTCTTGTCGCGTTCAATCAGTTTGACGCGATGATTATCTTCAAGGATGCGTGCTAATCCAGCGCCGATATTCCCGCCACCAGCAATCATGACGCGCCGATAATGGTGCTCAAGCTTCTGCATTTCTTCCATGACCATGGTTACGTAACGGGTATCAGCAATAAAGAAAACCTCGTCACCGGCCTCTATAATCGTCGTTCCCATCGGCTTGATAGCCTGACCTTGACGGAAAATGGCGGCGACTCGAGTATCAACATTGGGCATATGATCTTTTAGGGTTGAGATCGCGTGGCCCACCAATTTACCCCCATAATACGCTTTGACTGCAACGAGACTCGCGCGACCACCAGCAAACTCCATGACTTGAAGTGCTCCAGGGTAGCGCACTAAGCGTGCAATATAGTCGGTAACTTGTTGTTCAGGAGAAATGACATGGTCTACTGGCATGTCGTCTTTATGAAATAATTTATCGCCATAGCCGGTGTATTCTTCTGAGCGAATCCGAGCAATTCGCTTCGGTGTCCGGAATAATGTGTAGGCAATCTGACAGGCCAACATATTGACTTCATCGCTTGGCGTCACCGCAATCAACATGTCAGCATTTTCACAACCAGCGTCACGCAACACTCGAGGGTGCGATGCGTGGCCTAAAATAGTTCTCACATCGTTGCGGTCAGAAATATAGTCGATTCGATCAGGGTCATTATCAACAACAGTAATATCGTTATCTTCGCCAGATAGATTTTCTGCGAGTGTCGCGCCAACTTGCCCACCGCCGAGAATGATTATTTTCATGCACGCTTTTCCAATTTTGCGTAATAGAAGCCGTCGCCGGCACGCTCACCAGGCAACCACTGCCAGTCTACGCTGCCATTGGGATGCGTCGCAAGTCGAACTGCATCAGGATGCCGAGCGCAGAAATCTTTGATTTGTTCCGAATTTTCCTGCGGCAATATAGAACAAGTTGCGTATAAAAGAGTGCCGCCGACGCGTAAATGTGGCCACAGAGCATCGAGAATCTTTCTTTGCAGTTCTGCAAGCGCTCCAATATCATCTGCTCGCCGTAACCATTTGATGTCTGGATGACGGCGAATAACACCGGTAGCTGAGCAGGGCGCGTCCAATAAAATTCGATCGAACAGTTCGGTTGGTGCCCAATCGGCAGGCTGACTGGCGTCACCTTGTTGGAGGTGGACATCCAATTCGGCAAGGCGTAAACGATCCAAATTCTCATGCACTCGCGTGAGGCGTTGTGCATCACTATCAAGAGCTAGGACTTTTGCTGTTGGTGTGCGTTCTAAGATATGCGCCGTCTTACCACCCGGGGCAGCACAACAATCAAGTATTCGTTCGTTGGGCTGGGCATCTAACAACCATGCTGCATGCTGAGCGGCAATGTCTTGCACCGATACTGCACCTGCTGCAAAGTTCGGCAGGTTTGTGACGTCTTGCGCGTGCTCCAACTGAAGAGCTGTCGGCAATGGACTATTTGCGGCGTAATGAATTGCTGCGGCATCAAGCTGTGATCGATATTGATCCCCAGTCACTAGACTTTCATTTACCCGCAACCACAGTGGCGCTTGGCTATTATTGGCAGCCATGATGGTCTGCGCTTGAGTGGGGTAGGCTTGGCTGATTGCCTCGACAAGCCAACGCGGGTGGTTATGTTTCAGGTCTTCACGTTGGTCAAGTTGCGCCAATAATTCCTGTTGCCGCCGTTGGAGGTTGCGGAGTACACCGTTGACTAGACCCGCCAGCGATTTATGTTTCAGTAATTTGGCGGCTTCAACGGTTGCCGAAACTGCGCCATGCTCTGCAACGCGCATGGATACCAGTTGGTAAGTGCCCACTAACATAAGCCATTGAATGATGCTGGTTTTGTTCTTTAGGGGCTTATCTAGCAGTTGGCTAACCAAAAAATTAAGTTCAGGAAGTTGGCGAAGAACACCGAAACATAATTGCTGACAGAGCGCTTTGTCTCGCGGTGATAAATTGCGTGTCACTTGCGGTAACGCTTGATTGAGTGAACGACCTTGCTCGAGTACGAGTTGAATAGCGAGCGCGGCGGCGGCGCGACTCGCTGCGCCCGTTTCATTGTTCATGGTTTGCACTCAGCGGCAGTCGGGTTCCGATAGGAAACCAATCACCACGACCGTTCAGAAAATCAGCTGCTGGCATCGGCTTTTTACCAGCGGGTTGCAAGGTCTCCAATATCAATAAACCATGCTTAGTTTGAATGGCAATACCGTGTTTGTCGGCACGCATGACGGTGCCGGGAGGCTGATTCGTCTCCGTGCTTTCAACTCGTGCGGCCCACACTTTGACCATATCGCCGTTTGCGGTTGTCAGCCACGCAATGGGCCACGGATTAAACGCGCGAACCCAACGTTCAAGCGCTGCTGCTGCCATACTCCAATCGAGTTGTGCTTCTTCTTTCGTTAACTTATGCGCATACGTTGCTGCTGCGTCGTCTTGTGGCTGAGCGGACGCTTGATATTGCGGTAGATTTTTGAGTGTATGAACAAGAGCGGATGGCCCAATTTCAGCAAGGCGTTGATACAACGTTGCTGACGTTTCGTCGGCTCGAATTGGTGTACGAGCTTCGTACAAAACCGGTCCAGTATCCAGTCCAGCAGCCATTTGCATAATGGCCACCCCAGATTCTGCATCACCCGCCCAGATGGCTCTTTGAATGGGGGCAGCTCCCCGCCACTTGGGTAACAGAGACCCATGAACATTGATACAACCGTACTGAGGTAAATCCAGAACAACTTGCGGCAGAATCAAGCCATAAGCGACAACCACCATAACATCGGCGTTGTAGCTAGCGAGCTTTGCCTGCGCCTCATCGTTTCGTAGCGAAGGCGGTTGTTCAACCGGAATGCCGTGCTCGAGAGCGAGTTGTTTGACAGCACTGGCGTGCAACTTATTGCCGCGTCCTGCAGGCCGATCGGGTTGCGTATAAACGCCAACAACCTCGACTGTTGATGTGCTCAGCAACACGCGTAGATGTTCTGCGGCAAATTCCGGTGTACCGGCGAACAATACCCGCATCTTAGTTTGCTGCCGCTAAGCGCGCTTCTTTCTCGAGCTTCTTGCGAATACGGTCGCGTTTCAATGGCGACAAATAGTCGACAAAGAGTTTGCCGTTCAAATGATCAAGCTCATGCTGAATACATATCGCGAGTAAGCCGTCTGTGGTCAGCGAAAACTCAGCACCGTTGCGATCCAATGCCTTTACAGTGACTGTTCCAGCCCGTTCGACTTTGGCATAAACGCCCGGAAATGATAGGCAGCCTTCCTCATTCGTGAAGAGGCCTTCTTTTGCTGTAATCTCTGGATTGATAAAGACCAGCGGCTCACTCTGATCTTCACTACAGTCAGCAACGAACAATCGCTTATGATAATTCACTTGGGTAGCCGCAAGCCCTACACCGTTCGACTCGTACATGGTTTCCAGCATGTCGTCGATTTGCGTACGCAAGGCGTCATCAACTTCAGTAACGGGCTCGGCAACCGTACGCAGACGCTCGTCGGGATATTTTAAAATTGTTAATTTATGCATAACCTTTCATTCGCTAGTTTCATCTTTGCTAATTTTAACGTAATTTGAGGATGAACACACGGGTTTACAACGGAGGTCATTATGGCCAGTTGGCGATTATCCACGATTGCGGTTATCGGTTTTTTGCTGCTTACAAGTGCAGGAGCGGCAACGCGATCGTACGCGCAGTCAAATAGCAGTGGCGATATTCTGCGCTTGAAAGAAGATGCACCGGCTGAATATGTGGTGAAAAAGGGCGATACGCTCTGGGATATCGCGGGTTTCTATCTTGATGACCCATGGTTGTGGACCGAATTATGGCGAGTCAACGACACCGTGGACAATCCACACCTCATTTATCCGGGTGATAAATTGTATTTGAGTTGGGTCGATGGACGTCCGACGTTAAGCCGCAAAGTAACGAAAACCATCTTACCTGAAGGTGTTATCGAACCCAAAGGCAATGCGCTGCGCATGTTCCCGAGCGAGCTTATCGAGCCATTTATCACTGCCCACAGTGTGTTCAGTGAGGCTCGATATAAAGAAGCTTCCCACGTGTTAGGCGATAATCGTGCAGCGCCACGTATTAATGGAATGGCGCCAGTATTTGTCACGGGGCGCTTAGCCGACGCAAATTATCAAATTTTGACACCAGTAAAACGATTAGACGACGCTGTGTTGCTTCGGCACATCAGCGATGCACGTGTGTTGATGCAACAAGGTGACATGACCGAAATGGAGATTATTCGGCCACAACGCGAGATTCGTCGAGGTGATCGTGTTGTAGAAGTCTCTGAGTTCAATATGCCTGAATTATTAGTACCTGCGTCTGGACAGACGACAGGGTCAATTGTCGCGTCGCTGAATGAACGTCAGCAACAGGGCAAGTGGGATATTGTGGTTTTGAACTTCGGTGAACAGGATGGTGTTGAACCAGGCCAAATGTATCGAGCGATCCGTCCTGGAACTGAGATTTTTATGGATGGTGAAACCCCCGAGGCGGTAAGCCGCACCAAAGCGAGCGATCTATTATCTCGCTACTGGCGTGCGACCATGCAATTACCGGAGCATACAACGTCGGAACTGATGGTCATCAGCACTCAAGAGACGACCAGTTTTGCTATTGTTTTGCGTTCCAATGAGTGGCTGAGTATTGGCGCAGACGTACTACCAATGCAGCTATAAAAGCATGCGTTGAGCACCGCTAGTCGAACCGGGTGGACAGGAAGTCTACCCATTCTCTCACCTTACAGCTGGAAAGAAATGATTGCATGGATGCAGCCACATTAACGTTGCTGATGACTATCAGCACAACCAAGAAAGGAGTCCAGAAACGACTCCGCTCACTCAGCACTTTGGCCGCCGTTGAAGCAGTGTTGAAGGATATCGAACCACCTCCACCAGCGTACCGAAAACACGCACAGCGCTGGCTTGCAGGGCCTGAAACTCATCTAATGCATTGGTGGCAACCGAATTATCCGGAATCTCTCCGTCATATTTCCGAACCGCCTCTCGTGCTTTATTTACACGGTGATTGTGAGCTACTAGAACAACCCCAGGTAGCGGTTATTGGTAGCCGGTTAGCAAGTGAAGCGGGTTTGCAAGCGGCGACTCTGTTCGCTGCCGATCTCACCCGCAATGGAATCTTAGTCTCCAGTGGTTTAGCTGGGGGTATCGATGGCGCTGCTCACAAAGCAGCATTGGAGCACGGGCATACACTCGCAGTTTTGGGCTGTGGTCCGGACATTACATATCCCCCCAAGCATAAACAGCTACAGCAACGAATTACGCAGCAAGGGCTGCTTGTCTCTGAATTTGCTCCAGGCGTGCAAATCCGTAGCAATCATTTTCCGCGGCGTAACCGTATACTCAGTGGATTAAGTCGAGGTGTGCTCGTTATTGAGGCTAAATTGCGCAGCGGCACCCTAATTACCGCGCGGAGCGGGATCGAGCAAAATCGTAGTGTTATGGCACTACCTGGCTCCATTTGGGACGCCAGCTACAGCGGGAATCATAAGATAATTCAAGAGGGTGCAGCCTTAGTGACGTCGGTTGACGATATTTTGAGCGAGTTGAATTTACAACGCCATGTCCCCACATTCTATGGTGCGGGCGAAAATAACTCGACGGGAAGCTTGGCAAACCTAGAATTGTTGGCTAATGTGGGAAATGAGGTCACACCAATCGACACCATAGTAGCTCGCAGTGGACTACCGGCTGCAATCGTTACTGAGCAGTTGGTGTTATTAGAATTAGAAGGGTGGGTGACTTCAGTTTCTGGTGGTTATATGAAAATGGGGAGGCGCTAACGATGTTTGATATCCTCATGTACCTGTTCGAGAACTATATTCACTCGGATATGGAAGTGGTTGTTAATCACGACGAGCTAACGGATGAGTTAACTCGCGCCGGTTTCCATCGGCAAGAGATCCATAAAGCTTTGGCGTGGTTAGAACGTCTTGCGGACTTACAAGAAAGCGAGACCAAACCTTATCTGAATCGTTCGCCGAATAGTGCTACACGTGTGTACACGACCGAAGAAGTGGCGCGACTGGATGTGCAGAGTCGCGGTTTTCTCTTGTATCTAGAAAATCTTGGTGTCCTCGATTTCACCACGCGTGAAATGGTCGTCGACCGCGTCATGGAACTAGATACCCCGCAATTCTCTCTGGATGATTTGAAATGGGTAATTTTGATGGTCTTGTTTAACGTTCCAGGCCATGAAGATGCTTACGATCAAATGGAGGGATTGTTGTTTGAGGAGCCGGAAGGTCTGTTGCATTAAATGACCACCGACACACACTTCGAACCTCAACCACTGGGCGTACCTTGCCCCCGGTGTCAAAAGGAACTGCAACTCAAAAAGGGCCGCTACGGTTTGTTTGTGGGGTGTAGCGGCTACCCTGCATGCGATTACATGACTTCTGCGGATTTCGATCCAGGCACTGATGTGCATTGTCCATCCTGCAACGAGGGCAAGCTCGTACAGAAAACGAGCCGATTTGGCAATTCCTTTTATGCTTGCGATCAGTACCCACTCTGCAAATTTTCCGTTAATCTTCCGCCTGTGGCACAATCCTGTCCCGAATGCGGGTTTGCTTTGCTCTTGAAAAAGCGAACGGCTGCCGGCGAGCGCTTAGTGTGTGCGAACGAATCGTGCTCGTATAAATCGTCTATTCAATAAGTGAGTTCAGGGAGTGCCAAGCTGTGGATATCAATTGGGACGCCGCACGCGAAGCCTTTCGCGCAGGTGAAGTATTAGCTTATCCAACTGAAGCTGTATTCGGGTTAGGCTGTGACCCACGCAATCAAGCCGCTGTGGAAAAATTATTGGCGTTGAAGCAGCGCCCGCAAGACAAAGGCTTGATTATTCTCGCTGCGGATTACAGCCAAGCATTTGCATTTGTCGATGATCGTGCAATTCCACAAGACAAGCGTTTCAGTGTGTTCTCGCATTGGCCGGGACCGGTAACGCTGCTCCTCCCAGCAGCCCCCAATGTGCCAGAGTGGCTGCGTGGTCAACATCAACAGATTGCTGTGCGCGTAACTGCTCATGAGCCAGCGCGACAGCTTTGTAAAGCATTAGGCAGTGCTATTGTTTCAACCAGCGCCAACATTAGTGGCCAACCGACGTTAAATTCTGCGCGGGCCATTCGCGAGCAATTTGGCGATGGTGTTGCTTGGATTATGGATGCGCCACTCGGCGGTGCAACCAAACCATCAAGAATCATCGACCCCTTGACCGGTCATGTTATTCGCGATTAAGCCGTTTCCTAAAAATTTTGCCGTTCAGATTTAGAAGGACCCCACACAGTATGCAAAACGAAATGCTTGCTCAAGTAAATACCTATTTAACCGACCTTCAGGATCGAATTTGCAGTGGCCTTGCGAATGCGGATGGCGGCGCCAAGTTCGCCGAAGAGAGCTGGCAGCGCCCTGGTGGCGGTGGCGGTCGGTCGCGTGTCTTGCGCAACGGTGCGGTCTTGGAGCAAGGTGGTGTTGGCTATTCTCATGTGTTTGGTGAACAGATGCCAGCATCGGCGACTGCGCATCGGCCCGAACTCGCAGGACGCAACTTCAACGCGTGTGGCGTTTCGCTGGTGCAACATCCGCGTAATCCATATGTTCCAACCAGCCACGCGAATGTTCGGTTTTTCATTGCTGAAAAGGAAGACGCGGAGCCAGTGTGGTGGTTTGGTGGTGGTTTCGACCTCACGCCATTTTACCCCATCGATGAAGATATCAAGCATTGGCATCAGGTCGCCAAAGCGGCTTTAGACCCATTTGGTAAAGATCTCTATCCGGCTTTTAAAAAATGGTGTGATGACTATTTCTACCTCAAACATCGAGGCGAAACACGCGGCATAGGTGGGCTCTTTTTTGATGACCTTAATGACCGAAGTTTTGAAGAATGTTTTGCAATAACACGCGCAGTTGGTGATGCTTACCTCGATGCCTATCTTCCGATCATCGAACGTCGTAAAAATATGACCTATGGCGAGCGCGAACGCGAATTTCAGCTCTACCGGCGTGGTCGTTATGTGGAGTTTAATTTGGTGTGGGATCGTGGCACGTTGTTTGGTTTACAGACCGGTGGCCGTACCGAATCGATTCTCATGTCGATGCCACCGCTGGCGCGCTGGGAGTATGGCTACCAACCCGAGTCAGGAACGCCGGAAGCGAAGCTCTATAGTGACTATTTGCAGCCGCGGGATTGGCTCAACGAGCTCTAGTTCAGTCGGTATTAATCATGTGGTGCGCCAGTGCAGTAAATTGCTGGCGCAACTGCATTTTCAGTAGCGAATCGTTTATCTGCTCATCGAGCACTTGGTACATACAAAGAAGCCATTGGTCCCGCATCTTGATGTCAATTTGAAAAGGAAGGTGGCGAGCTCGTAGTCGTG
>DASSWH010000126.1:0-4052 GCA_035705175.1 Pseudidiomarina sp. | reverse complement strand
TGGTGCTGATCACTGACATGAATATGCTCAATAGGACAAGCTTGTGCGGCTAGCGGCGACCAAACACCTAGCCCTTCCAACACGCGAACGGTGCCGGCTGCGAGTGCGATGGTGCGCGGATCCGGCGCAGGCCCCTCGGCTTGCGGCTCTACCACCACGATTTCATGGTCAGGTTGCGCACGCGCCACCAGCAGCGCAGTGAGCGCGCCAACTAAGCCACCGCCAGCAATCAGCAATCCGGCTGAAGAAGCGGGCGCTACTTGTTTTGCATCCATTGCTCAATCTCAGCCACGGTTTTGGGTACGCCAGCGGTTAAATTCTCGTAGCCATCAGCGGTGATCACACAATCGTCTTCAATGCGAATGCCGATACCGTGCCACTTCTCGTCCACATCAGGCATGCCCGGCGGAATATAAATACCAGGCTCGACGGTCAGTACCATGCCTGGCTCAAACGCGCGCTTTTTACCAGCGGCGTCATAGGTTCCGACGTCATGCACATCGAGCCCTAGCCAATGGCCCAGTCCGTGAATAAAGAATTTGCGGTAACTGGTCGCATCCCAATGCTCGGCAAACGAGCCTTTGAGGATGCCTAAATCAATCAGACCGTGAGTGATTGCTTGTGCAGCGGCATCTTGCGCTTTGGGTAAGCTGCTGCCGGGCTTTAAGGTGGCTAATGCAGCTTCTTGCGCGGCTAAAACCACTTCGTACAGAGCTTTCTGGGTATCGCTAAAGCGCCCATTCACTGGGAAGGTCCGGGTAATATCACCGGCATAACCTTGGTATTCTGCGCCTGCGTCAATCAGCAATAAATCACCGTCGCGCAGCACGTCACTGTTCTCGGTGTAATGCAAAATGCAGGCATTCTCACCGCCACCGCAGATAATTCCATAGGCTGGTGACAGCGCACCATGCATCGCAAACTCATGCTGAATATCAGCGCATATTTGATACTCGTAGCGGCCCGGCTGCGTCGACCGCATGGCTCGTTGATGCGCCAGCACAGAAATTTCCGCCGCACGTCGCATCACCGCCAGTTCATTGTCACTCTTAATCAAGCGCATACTTGCCAGTTGTGGATTGCAATCCACCCAAGCTACTGGCGCGCTATAACCCTTTTTCGGAGCGCTACGCAAAAACGCCGCCGCAGTTTGCAATTGTTGGTGTAATTGCGGTTTGTCATGCGGATAAAACACGCTGTGCACACCGTTCAGTATTTCGGGGAGTAACTTCTCGAATTGCTGAATCGAATAAGCAGCGTTAACGTCGAGCGCTTCAACCGCGCGCTCAACACCCAAACGCCGACCATGCCAGACTTCTGCATGAGGGTCACTGGGCTGACAGAATAATTGCACGGGCTCGTCGGCATCAGGTGCGAGCACCAGCACGGCATCAGGCTCGTTAAAACCGGTCAGGTAAAAGAAGTCACTGTCTTGGCGAAACGGATATTCAGTGTCACGCGAACGAGTTTGCAGTGCGGCTGCAGGAATCAGCGCAACGGCTGATTGCTTTTGCTTGCGCAAAAACGCGAGCAGTTGCTCGCGCCTTTGTTTGAATTCGTGCTGAGGAATCTGGCTCATTTAATGCAGGACCTTATTCGTTTTACACGCGCCCCCAGAGTTCTTGCCAAGTTCGTTGAAGCACAACATCGCAGAAATTCGTAGGTACTCGACTATTTCAAAGTAAGCGCGTTCACCCTCTTCGTCTTCATCTACGGATAAATCAAGCTTTGCGATCTCGACTAGATCTTCGATGGCTTCACGCAAATCTTCTGATAAGCCCGCGAGATTGGTTTGATTGACGCCAAACCCGACCAAGAAGGATTGCACCCAAGCCGTCATGGCCTGCAGACGCTCGTACAGAGGTTGATGGTCACCAGGCAGTAAGAGTTGATAACCTAAATCTGGGTCACGCATCGCTGCGCAAATGGAGCCTGCTAACTCGATAAATTGTTCTTTAACAGCGGGTTTGAACGATTGACCTTCATGAATCAGGTCGCTCATCAGTAACAACCAGTCTTCGCCTTCAAGACTTGCGCCGCCAGCAACCATGCCAGAGAGAATGCCATGCACTTCGGCGGCATTCGACAACAGACCCTGCTGCTCAAAAAATTCGGTTAAGCGATCGTAACTTTGCAGTTTGCCCACTTCGCCACTGGGATCAGACATCAATCTATTCCAACTTATTACGCTAAATGTGTACACACATCGTAACACTGCATCGCGATTCAGGCTAGCTGACAAAGCGCACGGAAGCATGCCATAATGGCGCCATCTGAATCGGCCAACACGAATGTTTGTCATCGCATCAGGAATAGGAAAAGGTCATGTCACAATCAGCGCCGCGTACCATGGATATAAAATTGATGGATCGCCAGTACAAAGTGAACTGTCCAGCAGGACAGGAAGCGGCATTGCAACGGGCAGCCGATCGGCTCAATGAAAAACTCGAGCAGATCCGCTCGGCAACACGGTTGAGTCACCCTGAGCAAATAGCGGTGATGGCAGCATTAAATTTGTGCCACGAAGCCACTCAATATGCAGATTCGCAAGACGAGAAAGTGCGCGATTTGGAAGAAAAAATCAAACTGCTCCAAGATACACTTGAGCAGGTAATGGCGGAGCAACGTCCTGGACGTTGATTAGTTCTGCAGCAGTTATGATTGCCTGGAATGTGCGCTAGCGAGCTTATGTCCCTGAGCCGATGTCATCAGTAAAGGGGCTCACTGAGCGGCTATTGTGCAAGCTCGACCCGTATCGAGAAGCCTGCGGCCGTGCATTTGCGCCCCGCCTTGAACCAGTGGGTTCAAGGGCTACAGCCAGCGGCGGCATTCCGGGTGATCACCTACCAACTATAGTGAAAAGTGAATGGTGAATAGTGAACAGGGAATGAAAAACCTAGACCCGGACACTATTCACACGCATTTTTTCTGTTCACTGTTCACTATTTACTGTTCCCTTGCCTTTGTGACGATTTCGCGGACGTCGGCTAGGAGCGCTTGCGCGTCGTAGACGATGCCATCTTTGATGGTGTAACGAATCCCTTTGGTGCGCATCGGCTGATTGTTGTCATCCAGCTGATAGTGACCGGTTCCGTAGAGCACTTTGAAGTTACGCAACGGATTTTCTTTGACGATCACTAAGTCAGCTTTCTTGCCTGGGATGACCGAGCCAATTTCAGCTTCCATGCCGAGTGCTTCGGCGCCATTGAGTGTGGCAGCTTGAATGACTTCCAACGCATTGAAGCCAGCCTCGCGCAGCAACTCCAGCTCGCGGATGTAGCCGAACCCATAAATTTTATAGATATAGCCTGAGTCGGAGCCGGTAGTGACGCGTCCGCCGTGATTTTTATAGTCGTTGAGAAAGGTCATCCACTGAGTAAAGTTCTTGCGCCATGCCACTTCATGGTCGGTGGTCCAGTCGAACCAGTAGGAGCCGTGTGCATAACGACTTGGGGTAAAGAAGTCCCACAAGGTTGGCAAGGTGTACTCTTCGTGCCAAATAGCGCGACGTTCCCGCATCAAATCACGTGAGGCTTCGTAGATAGTCAAAGTCGGATTAATCGTAAAATCGAGTGCGATGAGTTCATCACGCACTGCGTTCCATTTTTCCGAGCCGGGTTTGGCGGCTTGTTCCCACAACTTGCCAGCTTCGCCGAAGCGATCTTGCTCATCGTTGTAGTTGTATTCTGGCGAGTAATCTTGAATCACTTGGCCGTCAAACAGTGCTTCCGGCAAGCCATACCAATGCTCCATGGTAGTGAGGCCCTGGCGCGCAGAATCTAATACGTTGGTGCGCACCACAGTCAGCTGCGCGTGATGCATCATCGTGCCGAGAGTTTGCTGTTGCGCTTCATCAAGAGCGGCGGCCATGACTCGCGGAGTTGCACCGAAGAACTTAATTCCAGCAGCGCCTTGGCGTTTAATTTCGCGCACCCACTCACGCGCTTGTTCCGCATTAAAAATGGGCTCTTCACTACCCATACCAAACCCCACATAAGGCACAATGCGCGGCGAAACGATACGATTCGCTTCAGCCTCTTGTTGATGCCATT
>DASSWH010000125.1:0-5495 GCA_035705175.1 Pseudidiomarina sp. | reverse complement strand
GATTGGTGAACTTAGGGAATGCGACCGGTCACCCAAGTCGTATTATGGATGGTTCTTTTGCAAACCAAGTACTAGCGCAAATTCACTTGTTTGAAGAGAAATTCGCCGACTTGCCAGCGGCTGAAAAAGCTGCCAAGCTGCGCGTCGAAGTATTGCCGAAGCAACTGGATGAAGAAGTCGCGAAGTACATGGTGCAGGGTTTTGGTGGCGTGATCACCAAGTTGACCAAGCAGCAAGCTGACTACATCCACGTTGCCGTCGAAGGACCATTTAAATCGGACGATTATCGTTACTAAACGTTATGACGGTTATTTATAAGGAACTCACGGCCGCCGATCACGCGGCCGTGCTTGAATTAGGGAACCAAGTTCATGGTGAGAATTACCTCACTCCTGAATCTTTGGCAGATTATGCTCAGCGAGGCCTTGTTGGCGACACCAATCTCAATTGGCTCGCTTTTGTCGATGGTCAATTAGCTGGTATTCGCTTGACCTTTGCTCCAGGTAACTGGGACATCGACGAGTACTGTACACCATCTGAATGGCCCGTTGCCGTGGAGCAAATGTGCTACTTCAAATGCTCCGCAGTAGACGCAAACATTCGTGGTGCTGGTATTGGTCGGGGGTTGTTAGACCATTCGATTCAAGCAGCCCGACAATTAGGTTGTAAGGCTGGACTCGCGCACATTTGGATGCAAAGTCCGAACAACTCAGCCTACTCCTATTTCAGCCGTTGTGGTGGTGAACTCATCAAAGAGCACGCGGATCGCTGGTACCGATTATCGGTTGAAGAAGGTTATCACTGCCCCATTTGTGACGGCGTTTGTCACTGTGCAGCTGGTGAAATGATTCTGCGTTTTAAAGACTTCAGTTAACTCTTCTGCGGAGGCGTTGTGAGCCAATACGACCCATTACACGATGTAAATCCTGGCCCACACCGCCCTTACCCAAATAGCTATTGGTTACAACAGACCTCCTCCGCGCAATTTCCACAAACGGCAACTGACCTACCAGCCACCGCTGATATCGTGGTGATAGGTGCCGGATTTACCGGGCTTAATGCTGCGTTAGAATTGGCTGAGACCTACCAGCAACAAGTGGTGGTGGTGGAAGCCAATCAACTCGGTTGGGGCTGTTCCATGCGTAACGCTGGCTTCGCCATGCCTGGCACGGGTCGACTCGGCTATGCCGCATGGGAGAAGCGTTGTGGTATTGAGGTAGCGAAAGGCATCCAAGCAGAGTATCAGCGCGCATTTGAGCGCTTAGAGCGGCATATTGCAGCCTGCCCTGAACACGGTCAGGTGCAACGCGGTGGCTATTTGAAGATTGCACACCGTGCCAAAGCAGTGCCCGAATTGCGTCAGCAATTCGATGCGCTGCAGCGTTATGAACCCAGCACCACTTGGCTTGATCGCTCCGCTATTCAGGCGCGCGTAAACAGTCCGCAAGCTCATGCGGCGATTCACTTTCCGCAGAGTTTTGGCATTAATCCAGTGTTACTGACGACCAGTGTCGCCCGACAAGCGGTTGAAGCTGGCGTTAAAGTGGTAGAGCATGCCCCAGTGATTCGGTGGCAAACCGGAGCTGATGGCACTCATTGCCTACATACACCTCGCGGTGACATTCGTGCTCGAAAAGTGATTATTGCCAGCAACGGCTACACTCCGAATTATTTGCATCCCAGCATCCACGGCCGCACGCTACCAGTACTTTCCAGTGTGCTTGTTACGCGACCACTGACCGCCACCGAGTTAGCCGAAACGCATTTAAACAGTCGTGAATTGGTCATGGATACGCGTACACTGAAATATTATTTTCGGTTGCTTCCTGATAATCGTTTATTGTTTGGTGGGCGCGGTGCGATACGTGGCAAAGATGCAAACAATCCGCGTTATACCCGTGACTTGATGCAAGCGCTCAGCGCTACCTTCCCGCAATTACACGATCTTGCAGCAGAACAACCGGATTATTCATGGAGTGGTTGGGTGAGCGTGGCGCTGGATGATTATCCGCGAATTTACAGTCCAGCCTCGGGTATTTTCACGAGCATGGGCTATTGCGGATCAGGAGTCACTTTTACTCAGTTGGCCGGACAACGGGTCGCTCAACTCGCGATGGGTGCTGAACTACCCGCTCTGCCGTTCTATCAATCGGCACTGCCGAAATTTCCGTTTGCCGGGTTGCGGCGCGTTGGCCAATGGTTATTTTACCAGGCCAACGTCAACCGCTGAACACACCACTACAACCCGAATACAACCTTCTCACTGCGGAGCATTCGACCAATTAACATCAGCAATAATGCTGACAATGCAACGGTAGCGACTGCACTCAACGCCATCGGCATCCACTGCAAGGCTTCGCCTTTAATAATATCCAGCAATGCCTGATGTTGTCCGGTAATTGGTAAATAATACAATGCTTGATGTTTCACTCGTGAGAACTCAACACCGAATACCGCTAACATTGGTAGCATCAGCAGAAACGAAATGTAGGTTTGCGCTTCTTTGAAACTCTTGGCGCGGAACGATACAAACAACTGCAGTGCAGTCGCAAATAACGCCAAGGGGAATAATAAGGCGATAATCAAAACAATCGATTGCCAGCCCAGTGCGATACTGATACCGATATTATGCAACGGCAGAAAGCTGAAGATGAATGGGATCAGAACCACACTGAGAATACCACCAAAGATAGCAAAGCAACTGGCAGCCAAGGCTTTACCCCAGACCAACTGTTGCGCTGTTAGTGGCTGCGACAATAATAACTCGAGTGAGTTGCGTTCACGTTCGCCGGCACTAATATCGATGGCGACGTTCATGCCTGAGAAGAATACGGACAACAACATAAACACCAGCACGCTCCCCATCAGCAGCGCTGCGCGCGAACCTTTAGTAGCGGTATCGTGTTTGACCAAATCGATTGCATTCATGATACTAGGGTCAATACCTCGCATCTGCAAACGGATATAGGTCAGTTGATTACTATAACTTTGCACCGCACGTTCAACCCGATTGATATCGGTGCGTTGCTTCTGCGCAGAAAAATCGGCAGTCAACGTCACTTCAATTGGCTTCGCTTTGGCAATATAGTCAGCCCAATTTTCACTAATCGTCAATACGATCGGTTGCTGACCATCGGGCCAAGGTTTCTCGCGCTCGACAATGCCCTGCCGTTCGAGATGAGCGACAAACGCGGGTGCGTATTCGGCGCCTTCAATATTGATACCAACATCACTTTCATCGGTCAGCTGTGAGATCAGCACAAAAAACGCTACTGCCATTAATAGCGGGCCGAAAAATGCGTAAGACATGGCGGCCATAACCGAACGTTTATCCCGCAGCGCATCACGCAGTTCCTTGCGCCAGACAATCAGTAATGGATTGCTCATGCTGCGATCCCCTCATCGGTGCCAATAATTTTCACGAACGCCTCTTCGAGTGCGGTTTCACCCGTTAATTCGCAGAGTTCTTGCGTGGTGCCTTGTGCGGCTACTTTTCCAGCCGCAATCACGACCACTTTGTCGCACAGTGCCGCTACTTCCTGCATGACATGTGATGAGAATAAAATACTGGTGCCCTGCTGGCGAAGTTCGCGCAGTAAGTCACGCAAAATACGCGTACTCATGACATCGAGGCCGCGACTCGGCTCATCCAGAATCAAATGTTTAGGTTGGTGGACGATGGCTTGCGCCAATGCCACTTTCATCCGTTGGCCCTGCGAGAACCCGGTTGCTCGACGATCTGCAATGGCGGTCATATCTAAGCGCTCAATGACATGCGCTACCGCTGCTGCCTGTTGTGAGCCTTGCATGCCATGCAGTGCAGCAAAGTAAGCAATCTGCTCGCGCGCAGTCAGGCGTTCATAGAGACCAAACTTATCAGGAAATATACCAATACGTTTACGGGCTTCGAGTGGTGCGACCTTCGCATCAATGCCATCAATCAAGGCTTCCCCCGAATCGGCTTGCAGAAGTCCGTAGATAGTGCGTAAGCACGTCGTCTTACCGGCGCCATTCGGCCCCAATAAGCCAGTAATTTCTCCTTCTGGAGCGCTGAATGATAACCCGTTCAAGGCATTGACGTTACCGAAGGCTTTTTGTAATTGTTTTACTTCAATCATCGTCTGCTCCTACAGGCCTTTGCCGTTCGCATTGAGTACAAATGGCATCGGCTTGGCATCCGTGGTAAGACATGCATCATCTAACCGCGAGAGATCGTTGTGGTCAAAGAACTGACTAGCGAGTTTGTTCGCGCAGGTGTGACCGACAATGGTATGAGAACCGTAGGTCGCGACAAAGTGGCGACTGTTTGACAACGTTTCCGCTGCGATAGCTCCCCAAGCTGGCGGCGTCACTGGGTCTAGTTCACCCGATAACAATAGCGTCGGAATGTCGCTAACCACGGGTTCAAACCAGCTGTCTGGTCGTGGTGCTTGTGGCCACACCGAACACATGTCGACAAATGCATCGGCCGTGCGACTGCCAATGAAATCGTTGTCGCCATCAGCAGCCAATAATTCCGCGCTTGCGCGCGGTAAATCCTCACTGCACAACACGGATAGCGTGAGGCCCATGTACAACTGTGATTGGTTCATGACACCGCCCATCAGACCAAGCAATGGTTCATAGTTCCCTTGCGACGTTTCGCTAATCACGTAAGGGAGCATCTGCCGCGTCGTCGGATGATACAATGCCACGCGCATAACGCCGGTAAAGCGACCTGCGGTAACTAAAATATCAGTTGCTTCGTTGCTAAGCGGGTCCGGTACCGTAATCGGTACTGGATTGCTTTCTAGTTGCTCTAATACGGTGCGATAGGTTTCTTTTAGATTGGGAAATTCAGCAGCACAAGCCGCAGACGCTCGGCAGCGTTCTACCAACTTATCAAATGACTCGGCGCCGTGCTTACCAAACGGACCAACCACGACCTGCACCGGTGCTACGGCATCTAGTACCGCACTGCGCACCGATTCTGGCGCTTCCCGCATGTACACGAGGCCGGCACGACTCCCGTATGAGCCCCCATAGAGGTTCACTTGTTGATAACCTAAGTGCTCACGGACACGTTCAAAATCGCGGATTGCGTTCACCGTATGATAGTGCGTAAGGTCAGTATCCTCATAGCGCGCCAAACATTCACTCGCCATTTGATCGAGCCGTACGTCATCGTCATTTTTGATGAGTTCATCCATATGATCGACTTCACAGCTCAACGGGTTTGATTTTCCTGTACCTCGTTGATCGATCAAGAGAATATCGCGTTTACGACGAACATCTTTAAAGATTCGGTCAATCATCGCGGCGAGTTCAGTTGCTGCTTGGCCAGGACCACCCGCGAGTATGAGCAAGGGGTCTGCTGCTTTACTCTCGCTCACGGCTGGTAATACAGCAAAATTGATCGGAATTTGTCGACCCGCGGGACGATCATAGTCCTCAGGGACCATAATCTTTCCACACTTTACCTGTTCAGAAATATTGCGCAGGTAGCAACTTTCGAG
>DASSWH010000124.1:0-4339 GCA_035705175.1 Pseudidiomarina sp. | reverse complement strand
TGATCGGGAGCGTGAAGCGGAACGTGAAGAACGTGGCGGTAAAATTCAGCAAGCCTATGCTAGCTACATGCGCGCAAAAATCGCCTATATGAACAGCCAAGGTGAAGCCGTTTACCCAGATGCTAACAGTACTTTACGCGTTACCTTCGGAACTGTTGAAGGCCGCGGTCATGGTACCTATGACGGCACGGCCTGGACAGCTTTTACGACATTGCGTGGCATCACCGAGAAAGCTACTGGCGAGGGCGAGTTTAATGCGCCGGTCAATCAATTAGCTGCTATCGCTGCTAAAGACTATGGCGATTATTATGTCGAATCGCTTGATTCAGTTCCGGTGAACTTCTTGGCAACACTGGACATTACCGGCGGCAATTCAGGTTCTGCGGTGCTCAATGGTAAAGGCGAGTTTGTTGGGTTGGCCTTTGACGGCACACTCGACTCGATTATCTCAGATTGGGATTTCAATCTTGATAATACCCGATCTATTCAAGTCGATTGGCGCTTTATGCTGTGGCAAATGAAGCACGTTGATAAAGCGGATAATTTACTCAAGGAACTTGGCGTCGAGTAACCTCGACGCCTTGCTTTTTGAGTTGAGAATAAAACGAGAGAGGATTAGTCAGGTTTAGCGCTACTCACGCGTTGTTTCAACTTTTGGCCGGGCCGAAAAGTCACAACGCGACGTGCTGAAATGGGTATGTCTTCTCCGGTTTTTGGGTTGCGGCCAGGACGTTCATTCTTGGTCCGTAGCTCAAAATTACCAAACCCTGATAGTTTTACCGGCTCACCATTTTCCAACGCATGCCGAATGGCTTCAAAGAAATGCTCCACCAACTCTTTCGCATCACGTTTGTTGATACCGTACTTGTCGAACAAACGCTCGGCCATTTCTGCCTTAGTTAGCGCCATAATGCTCACTCCCGTAGGGTTGCCCCAAACTCAGCTGCCAACATCTCCACCACTATTTTAATTGTGGCATTGATCTCTTGTTCTTCGAGGGTGCGCTCTGGGTGCTGTAATGTCAATGACAACGCAAGACTGCGATGCCCTTCTGCGACCCCAGGCCCCTGATAAACATCAAATAAGTTTAGGCCAACTAAATGATTTACGCCAATATTTTCAATGGCCGCAATCACTTCGCCTGCTGCAATCGATTGCTTCAACACTACCGCGATATCGCGTCGAATGGACGGGAACTTCGATACACCGATAGCCTGCGGTAAACGTCGCTCAGTCACCGCTGCTAATTCAAGTTCAAATACGTAAGTGCGACCATTCAGGCCAAGTTTCTTCTCGAACTGAGGATGAATAGCCCCCACCCAACCAATGCGCTTCTCGGCAGCAAAAATAGCAGCTGATTGACCTGGATGCAGCGCTGGGTGATGATCTTCAACAAAGCGGCACGTTCCTTCAATGCCTCGATTTGCCAACAGTGCTTCGACATCACCCTTGATATCGTAAAAATCGACCGCCCGCTCACCTTCACTCCAATGTTCTGCCGCCGCTTTTCCTGCGCGAATACCGGCAACCATGGCTTGCTGATGCACACCGTTTTCTGCTTGCGGGTCCGGTACAAACCGAAGACCTGTTTCACAGAAGGCCAATACAAGTTGCTGACGCTTTTGGTTATTAGTGACTGCACCAATCAGACCGGGCCATAAACTCACACGCATCGACGACATATCTAATGAAATAGGGTATGGCAGAGTTAATGCTGCAATGTCGTCAAACAACATCGCTTGATGCTTAGGGTCGACAAAGCTATAGGTAATCGCTTCTTGGTAACCTCGGTCAATCAACAGACGCTTAACGCTATCAGCGCTACTGCGACGTTCTTGGCGCGGAATCATCCGTAATTGCGCCGCTGGTGCTGATGCTTGAATACGGTGATACCCGTAGATTCGCGCTACTTCTTCGATCAGGTCTTCTTCAATACTGATGTCGAATCGGAACGTCGGCACAGTAACATCCCAACCAGCATCCGTAGTAACCACTTTGAAGCCAAGTCGCTCATGAATTTCAGTGACTTCCTCAGCAGCGATAGTTATGCCTAGTACTTTATGTAATCGTTCAGAACGCAAAGTGACTTGAGCTGGCTTAGGTAAGTGCTCTGAGGCAACCGCTTCGACAATAGGACCCGGCTCACCGCCACAAATTTCAATCAATAGTGCAGTTGCGCGTTCCATTGCGTCGCGCTGCAATTCAGGATCGACACCACGCTCATAGCGATGCGAGGCATCTGTATGCAAACCAAAACGACGAGCACGCCCTGCTATTACGTTCGGGCTGAAGAAGGCAGACTCTAGAAAAATATCTTGTGACATCTCGCTCACGCCGCTGTCTTCACCACCGAAAACACCAGCCATAGCAAGCGCTTGACTCTCATCAGCAATCACCAGGACGTCGTCTTGAAGGGTGACTTCTTGACCGTCTAATAAGGTTAACTTTTCACCTTGCATCGCCATACGAACATGAATAGAACCGTCAATTTTAGCCAAATCAAAGGCGTGCATCGGATGCCCTAACTCAAGCAAAATGTAGTTGGTTACATCAACCACTGCATCAATACTGCGTACACCACTGCGACGCAACCGCTCTTGCAACCAAAGCGGTGATGGCGCTTTTACATTAATCCCGCGCACGACTCGACCTAAATAACGTGGACACGCTGCAGGAGCGTCCAAGATAATAGATCGTTCGTCATTAATGGATGGCTTCACCGCTTCAATAATCGGTTCAGTGACCGGTAATCGGTTGAGTACGCCTACTTCGCGAGCGATACCGCGAACACCCAAGCAATCCGCACGATTCGGCGTTAAATCTACATCTAAAGTGACATCGTCTAAGCCTAAATACTCACGATAGTCTTGGCCAAGCGGTGCATCTTTCGGAAGTTCCAAAATACCATCATGGTCATCACTCAACCCCAGTTCTGACGCTGAGCACAGCATGCCATTCGACGGCTGCCCACGTAATTTTGCTTTCTTGATTTTAAAGTCGCCCGGTAACACGGCACCAACAGTCGCCACAGCAACTTTAAGTCCGGCTCGGCAATTGGGAGCGCCACAGACGATCGTTTGTAATTCGTCGGTACCAATATTGACTTCGGTCACTTGCAACTTATCGGCATCTGGATGCTGCCAACAGTTCACCACTTCACCGACCACAACACCTGAGAAGTGTTCTGCGACCGGCTCAATACCGTCAACTTCGAGTCCAGCCATGCTGAGTTGTTCCGATAACTCTAAGCTCGACAATGTTGGGTTTACCCAGGTCCGTAACCACTGTTCACTGAATTTCATTTGTTCACCTGGTCTTAGTTGAATTGTTTTAAGAAGCGGACGTCATTCTCGAAGAATGCGCGTAAATCATTCACGCCGTAACGTAGCATCGTGAGGCGTTCGACTCCCATGCCGAACGCGAATCCAGTATATTTTTCGCTATCAATACCAACCGCTTGTAAAACACTCGGATGAACCATGCCACAACCTAATACTTCCAACCATTGACCGTCTTTACGGCGCACATCTACTTCAGCGGAAGGCTCTGTAAATGGGAAATAGGATGGACGAAAGCGCACTTCTAACGACTCCTCAAAGAAGTTCACCAGGAAGTCTTCTAAGATCCCTTTCAATTGAGTGAAACTCACATCGGTATCGATCATTAACCCTTCGACTTGATGGAACATCGGCGTGTGCGTCTGATCATAGTCATTGCGATACACACGACCCGGCGAAATGATCCGTAGCGGTGGTTGTTCTTTCTCCATAGTACGGATTTGGACACCGGAGGTCTGTGTACGTAGCATCGTATTCGCATCGAAATAGAATGTGTCGTGGTCAGCGCGAGCCGGATGATTCGCTGGAATATTCAACGCATCAAAATTATGGAATGCATCTTCCACTTCCGGTCCCTCGACCACACGAAAGCCAAGGTCACCGAAAAAAGCTTCAATACGCTGAATGGTTTTAGTCACGGGATGAAAGCCACCAACCTGACTACGACGTCCGGGCAAACTCACATCGATACGCTCTGCGGCCAGCTTGGCGTTAAGCTCAGCTTGTTTCAACTCGTCATTTCGCGCATTGATCAAACCTTGCACTTGTTGCTTGGCTTGATTGATGGCTTGACCTGCAGCAGGACGTTCCTCTGCACTGAGTGCTCCTAGGCTCTTGAGCTGCTCAGTTAAGCGCCCTTTTTTACCTAAATAATCGACCCGAACTTGATCCAGTGCTTGCGGCGATTCGGCAGCCGCTACAGCAGCTTCTGCAGCTGCTACGATGTCATTTAACTCCATGACGTTCCTCAGTGGTGGTCCATAGCTTACAAAGTCGCCTAT
>DASSWH010000123.1:0-2050 GCA_035705175.1 Pseudidiomarina sp. | reverse complement strand
GTGTTTGGTTCATTATTATCGACGCCTATTTTAAATCCGCCACAAAGCGCTATTTTGGGGATGCACAAAATCCAAGATCGCCCAATGGCGATTGATGGCAAAGTTGAAATCCTACCGATGATGTATTTAGCCTTATCTTATGATCATCGTATTATCGACGGGAAAGAATCTGTCGGCTTCTTGGTAACCATCAAAGAGTTACTGGAAGATCCACAACGTCTGTTGTTAGACGTGTAAAGAAAATACACAGCCGCCGCCAAGAGAAATCCTTCCGGCGGCTGTCTTTTTCGCACGCAAAGCTGTAAAATGCGCGCGATTTTCGGGTAGTGGCCACGGTGGCTGCTTAAGTTGTTCAAACGAATCGGAAGAGCATCATGAACTTGCATGAGTATCAAGCCAAACAACTGTTTAGAGAGTTTGGTTTGCCAGTATCAGAAGGCTACGCGGTAGACACTGCGGAAGAAGCCGTTGAAGCTGCAAAGAAAATTGGTGGTGAGCGTTGGGTAGTGAAAACCCAAGTACACGCAGGCGGTCGCGGTAAAGCGGGCGGCGTGAAATTGGTTTCTAGCCTCGACGATGTTCGCGCATTTGCGAACAACTGGATCGGCAAAAACCTCGTGACTTATCAAACAGACGCGAATGGCCAGCCAGTTGCCAAAATTTTGGTTGAGAGCTTGACTGATATCGGCTCAGAGCTTTATCTCGGTGCTGTTGTTGACCGTGCGACACGTAAAATC
This sequence comes from Pseudidiomarina sp., assembly GCA_035705175.1. GTDB lineage: Bacteria > Pseudomonadota > Gammaproteobacteria > Enterobacterales > Alteromonadaceae > Pseudidiomarina. The sequence goes on along the minus strand of DASSWH010000123.1, from coordinate 1,313 downwards.
GTGTTCATGGCATCAACTGAAGGTGGTGTTGAGATTGAAAAAGTTGCTGAAGAAACGCCTGAAAAAATTCTGAAAGCGATCATCGACCCAACAGTTGGCGCGCAGCCATACCAAGGTCGTGAGCTGGGTTTCAAATTAGGCTTGAACGCGGATCAAGTGAAGCAATTCACCAAGATTTTCCTTGGTTTAGCCAAAATGTTCGAGCAGTATGATTTCGCGTTGTTGGAAATCAACCCGTTGGTCGTCACTGAGCAAGGTGACCTGCACTGCTTAGACGGCAAAATCAACATTGATAGCAACGCCTTGTATCGCCAGCCGAAGATTCGTGAAATGCACGATCCTTCGCAAGAAGACGAGCGTGAAGCACAAGCTGCAAAATGGGAACTTAACTACGTCGCATTGGACGGTAACATTGGCTGTATGGTCAATGGTGCAGGTTTGGCTATGGGTACCATGGACATCGTTAAGTTAGCCGGCGGTCAGCCAGCAAACTTCCTTGATGTCGGCGGCGGTGCGACCAAAGAGCGCGTTACTGAGGCATTTAAAATTATCCTGTCTGACAAGGCTGTCAAAGCCGTACTCGTCAACATCTTTGGTGGTATTGTCCGTTGCGACATGATTGCCGAAGGTATTATGGGTGCAGTGGAAGAAGTCGGCGTGAAAGTTCCTGTCGTTGTGCGTTTAGAAGGTAACAACGCAGAATTGGGTCGTCAGAAGTTAGCGGAAAGTGGCCTCAATATTATTGCAGCTGAGAGTTTATCTGATGCTGCTGATAAAGTGGTTGCTGCGGCAGGAGGTCAATAATGTCTATCTTGATCGATAAGAATACGAAAGTCATTTGCCAAGGTTTTACGGGTGGCCAAGGTACCTTCCACTCTGAGCAAGCGATTGCATACGGAACGCAAATGGTTGGCGGTGTCACTCCAGGCAAAGGCGGTCAAACGCATTTAGGTTTGCCAGTATTTAACACGGTGCGTGAAGCGGTTGAACAAACAGGCGCAACTGCATCGGTTATCTACGTACCAGCACCATTCTGTAAAGACTCTATAGTTGAAGCTGCAGACGCTGGTATCGAGCTGATCGTTTGTATTACTGAGGGCATTCCAACACTGGACATGCTGTATGTGAAAGAATACTTGACGCACAAAGGCGTGCGGATGATTGGTCCAAACTGCCCAGGTGTGATCACTCCGGGTGAGTGTAAGATCGGTATCATGCCAGGTCATATTCATAAGCCAGGTAAAGTCGGTATCGTTTCGCGTTCAGGTACGTTGACCTATGAAGCCGTGAAACAAACAACAGACGAAGGTTTT
>DASSWH010000122.1:0-6243 GCA_035705175.1 Pseudidiomarina sp. | reverse complement strand
GCGTTAAGCTCACGGAAATGTTCGGCAGTTTTTGCGCCGACAGTTGCTGATGTTTACCCACGCGGATTGGCCGATCAGACGACTATCGAAGTCCCCGGTATTTCAGATATTCTCTGCGGCGCCAGCCGTCCTGGTCACTTTCGCGGTGTCGCAACTATTGTCGCGAAACTGTTCAATATGGTCCAACCGGATATCGCTATTTTTGGCGAAAAGGACTTTCAACAACTACAAGTTATTCGCTTGATGACGGCAGATTTAAGCTTGCCAGTGACGGTATTAGGCATGCCGACAGAACGCGCCAGTGACGGCCTTGCATTGAGTTCGCGAAATGGCTACTTGAATGAACAAGAGCGTGCTCTAGCACCGATTATTTATCAAACGATTCGCCAAACCGCTGCAGCAATTCAAGCAGGGGGAGCCGTCGCCGATGCTGAGCACCAAGCACGTCAAATATTATCTCAGCAGGGACTGCGGATGGACTATATTGAAGTACGCCGACGGGCTGATCTTCAGCCACCGCAAGCAGAGGATCGGGAATTAGTGATCTTGGTGGCGGTATTTTTAGGTAAGACACGCCTTATTGATAACATCACGTTTGATCGATAAGCCAGCAGCTGCTGGCTTTAGTCACGAATCAACCCTAACTCGCGCATTTCTGTAAACAAGGCCGCACGCAGACTCATGGCTTGCGTCGCGATGTCACGTTGCTCTTGCAAGATCTCTTCGAGCATTTCGGTGGTAGTCAGCGGATTTGCTAAGACCACCCGAAACACCACCGTCGGCTCACGATGATAGTGCGCGGGTAGCAGCTTGGTACGAGACACGAACGAGTTACCAGTTTCGCGCTGCCGCTTCTGAATAAAACGCGTTAACGCATTCAAATGAGGAGTAATACGACGTATTTGTTCCGGTGTGGCGGCCTGAATAGCCTGCCGCATGCGTGCGGGCACAAACCGATAAGTCAAAATACATAATTTAGGATCGGTAATCACCTCAAAATCAGGTTGTTTCCGAATCAGTTCAGCAAAATGTTTCGCTTTTTCGATACTTTGATCAATCAACAACTCATAACCGCGCCGCCCCATCACATGCAACGCTGAATACACGAGCATGGCCATGCCAGGACGAGAGCCCTCCATGGTGTGTGCACCTAAATCTTTCGAGCCATGTCGAATGACATATTCAGCGTGATGTTCGATTGCTCGCACCATGCTTGGGTCGCGGAATAACACCATACCAGCGCCCATTGGCACATACATTTGCTTATGCGCATCAATAGTCACGGTATCAGCGCGCTCAACTCCAGCCAACAGATGCCGATGGGTTGATGACATTAACGTCGCACCACCCCATGCGGCGTCGACATGGAAGTGGGCACCAATTTCTTCGGCATAATCTGCCAACTCAGGCAGCGGATCGATATGTCCTGTTTCTGTAGCACCACCCACACCAACAATAGCAAGTACACGACCGCCCTCGGCGGCAACCCGTTCACAGGCTTCACGCAGCTTGTCGATACGAATACGGTTGTGCTCATCGGTAGGAATGGAAACCAAATTTTTACGCCCAATACCCAGTACATCAGCCGCTTTCGCAAGTGAGTAGTGCCCACGTTCAGAAACCATGACGGTTAAGCGTTTATAACCATAATGCGCTAACCCTGCTGCGAGCCCCTCATTCGCGATGCCGGCAAAGCCATTATCTGGCTTTAACAGCAAGTTCCGTGCCACCCACAATGCGGTGATGTTTGCAATGGTACCACCAGAACACATGGCTCCCAGCGAGTGTTGCGCACTGTGCATCCAGCGCTGATAGAACGCATCATCACGTTGGTAAACCAAGTGATGTAACATGCCTAAAACGTTGCGCTCTAACGGTGTAAAAGCCTTTGAAGTTTCTATTTTAACGAGATTCTGATTCAACCCCACCATCAGCTTTGCCAACGGCATCAGAAAGTATGGCAATGCCGATGTCATATGCCCAATAAAGCGCGGCGATGAGGTGTGTACCGAATGGGCCACCAAATTGTTTAACAGAAACTCGGTATGATCGGAAATATAGCGCGGATCTTCTGGCACGCGACTCGCGCAAAAGCTGTGCTCAATTTCGTGCAACGGCTTTTCGCGAGCAACGATATGTTCGCCCAAGAATCCCATCAGATTCTCAGACAAATGTTTTTCGATTTTACCCAAAGTCGAATCGGGAGCTTCTGGAATCGTGAAGATCTTCAGCAGCGCTTCTTGACTCACTTCAGCAAAAACAGGATCGCTCAAGCCATGTTCCTTATTGTCGTTCTATTCCGATAATCGAGCCGACTATTCTGCCTCGATTGCAGGAAAATAGCGACCATCTTCCGGCAATTGAGCACGTAACTCCCACAGTAATTGCTTACTGCGTTGGTATTTACGCTCAAAAGGCGTAATCGGTTGATGCGTCAACAACAAGGGTTGCAACGCTGCAGCACAATTCACCATCGCCAAACTACTGGCGACTTCGGTCAAATAAATGCTCCAATTCGAGCGCATTACAAGCTCACCGCCCAAAGCAATGACATAAGGCCAGACTGGGCTACCATGCCAGCGGCGTGACAAGTGCGCAGCTTTTGGCCACGGATTGGGGTAAAGAATATAGTGTTTGTGCAGGCGCCAATTCGCCTCGACTGCCAGGCGCCAGAAATCATTCAAATCAGCCCGCACCAACACGTAGCGCTGGCCAGCAGAGGCGGTTTCATAATTCGCATGCCGAGCCAGGCGATGAGACGATTTATCAACTCCAACAACGAGCGCGTCAGGGTAGTATTCCGCCAGCCAAGCAGTGCTCTCGCCGACTCCACAACACGAATCCAAAATAATCGGACCGGTCCAATCGGCAACGAGTTTCTCGACCTGGAGAAACGCTTCTCGGTTATGCTCTTGAATAGGTTTCCGAAAAGGTGACCGCAAATGCCGCATCACAATACCCGTAAGGTCCTCATGATTGCCGTTTTGGTTGGTCGTTACCGCCCGCGACTCAGCATTCACGAGCGGATTCCGGTGCCACGCTGCAGCAGCGTATAAGCCGTTACAAAGAACAGCAGGTTGAAGCCCACAATCACGCCCATCGCTAGAGTAATGTTCACATCTGAGATACCGAGAAAGCCATAACGGAATGCATTCACCATGTATAAGACGGGGTTAAATTGAGCAACACTTTCCCAAATACCAGGTAATAAACCGATACTAAAGAACACACCACCTAAGTAGGTTAATGGCGTTAGCACAAACGTCGGCACAATAGAAATATCATCAAAGGTTTTAGCAAAAACCGCATTGACGAGACCACCCAAGGAGAACAGCGTTGAGGTCAGAATAACCGTCATTAATAGAATACCGGCATGATAAATTTGGACATTGTCGACAAACAAAAACGACACCAGTGTGACGATCACAGCAACGATTAACGCACGAGCTAAACCACCGCCTACATAGCCGACAATAATGACCGATGTCGAGACCGGAGCCACCAACATTTCTTCGATATTGCGCTGAAACTTGGCGCTAAAAAATGACGAGGCGACGTTGGAATAGGAGTTGGTGATAATGGACATCATAATCAAACCAGGAACAATAAACTCCATGTAGGGACGACCGCCCATCTCACCAATTCGCTCCCCAACAATGCTACCAAAAATGACAAAGTAGAGCGTCATCGTGATAGCCGGTGGCACCAATGTTTGCACCCAGATTCGGAGAAACCGAGTACACTCTTTGATCCAAATTGTTTTCAGTGCAGTGAAATTATAGGTACTGCTCATGATGCCGCTCCTGCCTTTTTCGCTGCCACATTTGCGGCGGTATTTGCCCGCCCTTTTTCTACCATCTTCACAAATAATTCTTCGAGTCGATTGGCTTTATTGCGCATGGACATGACTTTTACCTTTTGCGCAGAAAGTTGCTCAAACACTTTGTTCAGCCCTTGGCTCTTTTCAACATCAACCTCAATCGTGTGCTCTTCAGCAACTTTGAAGTTAAAGCCATCCAGTTTGATGTCTTCAACGGCCAAACCATCCAATTCGAGATCCAGCACAAAGGTTTCCATATTCAAAGTCGCAAGCAATCGCTTAATCGAGGTATTTTCGACAATTTCCCCCGAGTCAATGATGGCAATATTACGACACAAGGTTTCTGCTTCTTCCAAATAATGGGTGGTCAGAATAATCGTAATACCTTGCTTGTTAATCTGCTCCAAGTAATCCCACATGCTGCGACGTAACTCAATATCGACGCCAGCTGTCGGCTCATCCAGAATCAAAAGTTTCGGTTCGTGCAGTAGCGCCCGCGCTATCATCAAGCGCCGCTTCATCCCGCCAGACAACATACGGGCTGGTGAATTTCGTTTATCCCACAAGCCTAATTGCTTGAGGTATTTTTCTGAGCGTTCCATCGCCACTGAGCGTGCCACGCCATAGTAACCTGCTTGGTTCACGACAATTTGACGCACCGTCTCAAACTGATTGAAATTGAATTCTTGAGGTACCAGACCAATCTGTTGTTTTAATTCGACCAACTGCGTATCGAGGTCATAGCCAAACACGCTGACACTGCCAGCAGTTTTGTTCACCAATGACGCAATAATGCCGATAGTGGTCGATTTCCCAGCACCGTTCGGTCCGAGTAAAGCGAAGAAGTCACCTTCATTGACATCAAGGTCAATACCTTTGAGTGCGTCAAAGCCACCTTTGTAGGTTTTCTTTAACCCACGAATGGATAATGCTTTCATGTATGCTTACTGCTCCTTTCCGTAGCCCCAACGGGGTTGAATGGTTTGCTCTAGACCTAAATGGTCGAGCACGCGCGCCACGACAAAGTCGACTAAATCCGCGACACTCTGCGGTTGATGATAGAAACCAGGAGCCGCTGGCATGATAGTGACGCCCAAACGAGCCAATTTTAACATGTTCTCGAGGTGAATGGCGGACAGCGGCATTTCTCGTGGCACTAAAATCAGCTGCCCGCGCTCTTTGAGAATCACATCAGCTGCTCGCTCAATCAAATTATCGCTCGCGCCGCTAGCAATTGCCGACAAGGTGCCCGTGGAGCATGGACAGACAACCATCTGCTTCGGCGCAGCAGAACCCGAGGCAACTGGCGCAAACCATTCTTCTTTGCCGTACACCTGCAGTTGCTTGCCGCTTACCTGAAAATGTTCACGCATCGCGTTTGCCTGCGCAGCCGGAGCTGCGGGCAATTGCCAGTTCATTTCGGTAGCGAAGACCACTCGCGCGGCGCTTGACATTAACACGTGAACTTCTTGGTGTTGCGCTAGCAAACATTCCAAAAGTCTTACTGCATAAGGTGCTCCCGACGCACCGGTAACTGCAACGGTGATAGCTGCCATGATTACTATTCCTGTCGTTGTAACTGCTCAAGCAAGCGTTGATGGATATGACCAAAGCCACCATTGCTCATCATCAAGACGTGATCGTGTGGCTGTAGGATACGCCCCAGCTCGGCGAGAAGTTCATCAACCGAATGGCCGACAAAGGCCCTCGGGACTGCTTGCCCAAACTGCCAAGCATTACCACCCGGTTGCAGCAAAAGTACCGCATCAGCTTGCTCTAAAGACGCCGCTAAAGTGTCTTTGTGCACTCCTAGCTTCATCGTATTGGAGCGTGGCTCTAGCACGGCAATAATACGTTCCTTGCCAACTTTCTTCCGCAGTCCATCGAGGGTGGTAGCAATGGCGGTCGGATGATGCGCAAAGTCATCGTAAATAGTAACGTGTTGAACCACACCTTTGACTTCCAGACGACGTTTAGGCGTTTGAAACACACTTAACCCGACACAAGCTGTCGCAATTGGGACGCCAACATGATGCGCCGCCGCAATCGCCATGAGTGCATTGTGAATATTGTGCATCCCGATCAGTGACCAGTTCACGCGACCTTGAACAGTCCCTTGATAAAGCACATTAAATGCACTGCCATCTGCATGAATAAGTTGTGCCTCCCAATCACCGTCTGGCCCCACCTGACGCTGCTCACTCCAACAGCCCATGGTGATTACATCGGCAAGCGCTTGATCATGGGTTGGCGTGATTATCTGACCATATCCGGGAACAATGCGTAGAAGGTGATGAAATTGCTTTTGGATCGCAGCTAAATCAGGAAAGATATCCGCATGATCATACTCAAGATTATTCAACACGAGTGTGGATGGACAGTAATGCACAAACTTCGAGCGTTTATCAAAGAATGCGGTATCG